>JAKJEU010000047.1 GCA_022705265.1 Pseudomonadota bacterium
AATTTGATGTTCAGACTTATTTGTAACCCTTACAAGTTCAACCACAGATATTTGAGAAATAGCAAATCTTTCATTTCCAGCAGCAACAATTAAAGCAGAAACAATCGCCAAGGTTAAAGGAATCTTGATTATAAAAGAGCTTCCCTTACCTTGAATACTTTTAAGTTCGATAGTACCACCAATTTTTTCAACATTAGTACGAACCACATCCATACCAACACCACGACCAGAAACAGAAGTGATTTTTTCAGCAGTAGAAAAACCAGCCTTAAAAATATATTGATAAATTTGTTGTTCGCTCATGCTTTCAAGCTCAGCCTCGGAAGCAAGGTTATTCATAATTATTTTGTTTTTAATTCGTTCTAAATTAAGCCCTCTACCATCATCTTTGATTTCAACGATAATGTGGCCACCTTCGTGATAAGCGTTCAAGGTAATTGTACCTTTTTCAGACTTACCCGCTTTAAGTCTTGTTTGAGGATCTTCAATACCATGGTCAGCAGAATTTCTTACCATGTGAGTAAGAGGATCTTTAATCAATTCCAAAATTTGTCTGTCAAGTTCGGTTTCCGCACCAATCATTTGCAAATCAAGCTTTTTCCCAGTTTCCAAAGTCAAATCACGAATAATTCGTGGCAATTTTGCCCAAGCATTACCAATTGGTTGCATTCTTGTCTTCATCACACCTTCTTGAAGGTCGGTTGTAATATGAGACAATCTTTGTAAAGGTGCTGCAAATTCGGAATTATCCAAATTTCTTACCATTTGTAAAAGTTGGTTTCTTGTTAAAACCAGCTCGGAAACCAAAGTCATAAGATTTTCAAGCAAATCCACATTAACACGAATCGATTGCGAAGAAACACCGCCACCTTGGGCACCGCCTTCTTCGTCTTTTTTCTCGCCTTTTTCAACAACAGCCTTAGGAGCAACAGGAACAGGAGGTTTTGGAGACGATGGTTTATTTTTTTCCTTTTCTGCTTCAAGTTCAGCTTGCAATTCCATTTCAGTCGCAGCTTTTTTACCTTGTGAATAAGCTTCTTCCACCTCAGCCAACAATTCAGCAGCAACAGGAAAAGAATCTTCATCTTCAACAATAGGAGGAGCAACAGAGTCTTCGGCGTTTTCTTCAACCTCTTCAACAACAGGTTCTTGTGCTACCTCTTCGACTTTTTGAACAACCTCAGGAGCGCTACTACCTTGAACTTCTCTACCTTCTGCCAATGCGTTTAATTGGTCTTTTAATTCGGCATCATCGCCTTCTGGTTCAACTTCGTTGCTTTCGATATATGCAAGTATCTCTTTAATCGAGTCAATACATCTGAAAATCAAGGTAACCGTGCTTGGAGTCACTTCAAGCTCGCCTTCCCTTATTTTTCCAAGAACATTTTCACCCGCATGAGCCAAAGATTCCAATCTTGGCAATCCCAAAAATCCGCAAGTTCCTTTGATTGTATGAACCAATCTGAATATATTTGAAAGAATTGCTTTATCATTAGGATTTTGCTCAAAACTTACCAGTTCTAAATCCAAAGTTGCAATACTTTCGCCTGTTTCTGTAAGAAATTCACTTAATAAATCATCCATCGACTACTTCTCCTAAAAGCTTTTAATGACTAGTCTTCATTTATCTTATCAATAAAATTACGATTTTAAAACAAAATTATTCTATCACTATATTTAATAAATTTTCGTTAACATTCATTTTTAACTGTTTACCATACAATTTTGCCAGTATTTTAGAAAGATACAAAGGAGAATTGTTTGAATTAACTTCATTAAAAAATATATCATTACCTTTTACTTCTATATCATTTTGAAGCATAATAACCCTCATATTTTGTACCTTTACGATAATTTTTTCATCTTCTTTACATAATTTTATTAGAAATTTAGACCCCAGCAAAGAAACAACAAAAATCAAAGCATTAAACAATATTTTAGTTTCTTTTGCATTCAAAGTTAATCCTTGCTCAAAATCAAACTCACCTTTTTGAGAGACTCCCAACAAATAATTGTTAATTATGTTAAAAAATTCTTCTGTTTTTAAATCGGACCCCATAGTTCCAAAAGCAAGCCTGAAAAATTTTATTTTTGAAGCCAGAGAAAAAGCTCCTCGTTTTGCAATATCGGTGGCGCTGTCTTTGAAACTTTCATCTTCCAACATTTCAATGCTGTTTGATACGGACATAGACGCACCCGACAAATCGTGGCTCATCTTTGTGCAAAGTTTTTCTGATAAACTTAAAATTTCATTAAATTCTTCTGTATCCATCATATTTTATCTAGACCTTTTCAAAAATTTTGTATATTTTCAATAATTAAATGAATTATAACCAAAATATAAGAGGATAAAAAGGTGAATATTAAAGATTTTTCTTTAAATAACTCTTTCAATGGCTTAAACCAAAGTAAGATTTCTCAAAATCAACGCCCTTTTCCAAATAACAAAAATATTAAGAAACCCTCTTCAAATGCTTTGGTTTCTTCGGAAAACCAATCAAAAAGAAATGTTGTAAGTCGTGAAAAAGTAATCATCAAAGAAAACAATCTTGTAAGAGCAGAAGACGGATCAGTATTTGATACTTCCGCTCCAAAAGGAACTTATGTAAACCTTATTATTTGATAATGCCATGATACGAATCTTTGTAAACGAACCTTGCCTTGAACAAAATAAAACTTTTAAAACCGAAGATAATCAACTTCATTATATCAAAAATGTGATGAGAAAAAATATCGGTGACGAAATTTTAATTTTTAATGGAAATGACGGAGAATGGCTTGCTTTTATAAGTAAAATGGATAAAAAATCCTTGGAACTTACTATAAAAGAAAAAACCAAAGAACAAGGAAAGCTTTCAAATGTAAATCTTTACTTTGCTTTGATTAAAAAAGACAAAGTAGATATGGTAATTGAAAAAGCAACCGAACTTAACATCGCAACCATAAATCCAATCGTAACAAGAAGAACAATCACAAATAAAATAAATCTTGAAAGAGCTTATTTAAATGCGATTGAAGCTTCGGAACAATGCGAAAGAACAACAATTCCAAAAATAAATGAGCCTATTGCTTTTAAAAATCTTATGGAAATAATCAAAGAAAACAAAGAAAAGCCTTTTTTCATCATGGACGAAACCGGAAACGGAACAAATCCAAAGGACACTTTTGAAAAATATAAAGGGAAAGAAGCCTCCTTCATAATCGGTCCAGAAGGTGGATTTGATACCGAAGAGTTCAAAGAAATTTCAAGGTTTGATAATGTTTTTAGAGTATCTATGGGAAAAAATATATTACGAGCCGAAACTGCTATAATTGCAACCATATCTTGTTGGCATTGTGTTTCTGGTGATTTTTTGTAATTTTTTATTAACTATATTGATTTAATTTCATATAAATATTAATATTATTAAATGTTATTAATGTTTTTAGTTTTGAATTTATTTTAAGGATTAGAATATGGCAATTGACCCAACCGCATCACCTTCTTTGTCTATGGGCGATGTTCAAAGACTTATAAGCGATAACTCTCCTGAATCTCGTGCTATTGCTGCTGAAAAAATTGCGGCATCTTATTCTCATGAAAACTTTGTAAATGTTGAAAAAAAGATTGCAGAAGATATTTTCCGGCTTCTTGCAAAAGATGTCGAAGAAAGAGTTAGAGTTGTTCTATCCGAAAATCTTATGCAAAGCGAAGACTTACCAAGAGATGTTGCTTTAACTCTTGCTCATGATATTTCGGATATCGTTGCTAATCCTATTTTACAATTTTCAAAGCTTTTAACTTCGGACGACTTGATCGAAATTATTAAAGAAGGTAACGAGTCGAGACAGGTTGCTATTGCTTCTCGTGAAACTGTTGAAACTTCGGTTTCTTCTGTATTAGCCGAGGTTGGTAAGGAAAAAGCGGTGGAAACCTTGGTTCGAAATGAAGGTGCTAAAATCGATGAAACTGCTTTTAGCAAAGTTATGGACAGATTTGGTGATAAAGAAAATATTCAACATGGTCTTACCATGCGTTCTGCTCTTCCTTCTTCTATTGCTGGAAGATTACTTGACAAAGTTTCAGAAGATCTTAAAAAGCATCTTATCCAAAAACATAACATTGATCCAAGTAAAGCTAAGACTATTATATCTCAATCAAGAGATAAAGCGACCGTTAATGTTACAAGTATGGTTACCGACGAAGAAACTCAAAGTATTGTTTATGGGTTAAAACAAAAAAACAAACTTACTCCTTCTATTATTTTAAGAGCTTTATGTTCTGGGGAAACTATATTCTTTGAAAACTCTATTGCTTTGTTGACTAAACTTCCTGTTGCAAATATTCGCAAGCTGGTTTATGACACTGGCCCTCTTGGTTTGCCTGCGTTATATGAAAAAGCTGGTTTGCCTGCACGAATGTTTCCTGCTGCTCGTATTGCTATCGACTTGATTAAAGAAACCAATTACAAAGGTGGCGATGCTGATATCCAAGAGTCGTTTTCAAGAATGGTGGTGGGAAGACTTATGGAACAACTTCGCGATGTTATGGACGATGTTCAAGAAGATGCTGATATCGAAACCTTGCTCGCTTTGCTTGAAGAAGAATAATCGTCACATAAGCCCTTGATTTTTATAGCATATTTCAACTCAATAAAATTCGATTAAAATACTGGTCATTATATCAAAAATTTTGTATAATAGGTATGCTTTAACTTATTTTAAAGAAAAGGAATAATGTCTATGGAAACAAACTTTACGACTAATATTACTAAGAACAAAAAGTTAATCGATTGGGTTAATGAAATTGCATCTCTTTGCACTCCTGAAAAAATTCACTGGTGTGATGGAAGTGAAAAAGAAAATGAAGAACTTTGTAATCTGCTTGTTAAAAATGGCACCTATACAAAATTAAATGAAAAGCTTCGTCCAAACAGCTATTTAGCTCGCTCTAATCCTGCTGATGTTGCGAGAGTCGAAGGCAGAACTTTTATCTGTTCTGAACAAGAAATCGATGCTGGCCCTACTAATAACTGGGCTAATCCTAAGGATATGAAAGAGAAATTAAACACTCTTTTCAAAGGCTGTATGAGAGGAAGAACAATGTATGTTATTCCTTTTTCTATGGGACCTATTGGTTCACACATTTCACAAATTGGTATTGAAATCACTGACAGTGCTTATGTTGTAACAAACATGAGAATTATGACAAGAATGGGACAAAAAGTCCTTGATGTTCTTGGCGACAACGGCTTCTTTGTGCCTTGTGTTCATTCTGTTGGTTGCCCTTTAAAGGTTGGCGAAAAAGATGTCGCTTGGCCATGTAATCCTGAAAACACATATATCACTCATTTCCCAGAAACCAGAGAAATTTGGTCTTTTGGAAGCGGTTATGGTGGTAATGCTTTGCTTGGTAAAAAATGCCTTGCTTTAAGAATTGCATCAAAAATGGCAAAAGATGAAGGTTGGTTGGCTGAACATATGTTAATCGCTGGTATCGAAAGCCCTTGCGGTGAAAAAACCTATATCGGTGCTGCGTTCCCTTCTGCTTGCGGTAAAACAAACCTTGCTATGCTTGTTCCTCCAAAAGGTTTGGAAGATTGGAAAGTATGGACTGTTGGCGATGATATTGCTTGGATTAAAAAAGGAAATGATGGAAGAATTTATGCCATCAACCCAGAAGCAGGTTTCTTTGGCGTTGCTCCTGGAACTTCTTTGAAAACCAATCCAAATGCTATTCATTCTTTGGAAAAAAACTGTATCTTTACCAATGTTGCTTTAACTGATGACGGCGATGTTTGGTGGGAAGGTTTGACTGATGAAGCTCCTAAGCACTTAATCGACTGGAAAGGTAATGAATGGACCCCAGGTTGCGGTCGTGATGCGGCTCACCCTAATTCAAGATTTACTGCTCCTGCTTCTCAATGCCCTACAATCGACCCTAAATGGGAAGATCCTGCTGGCGTTCCTATTTCTGCCTTTATTTTCGGCGGAAGATTAAGCAAAAATGCTCCACTCGTTACCGAAGCATATAATTGGGCTTATGGTGTTTATCTTGGTGCTACTATTGGTTCTGAAAAAACTGCTGCTGCCGAAGGTCAAGCTGCGGTTCGTCGTGACCCTATGGCTATGTTACCATTCTGTGGTTACAACATGGGTGATTATTGGTCACATTGGCTTAACTTTGGTGCGAAATTAAGCAATCCTCCAAAGATTTTCAAAGTCAACTGGTTCAGAAAAAATGAACAAGGCAAATTCATGTGGCCAGGCTTTGGCGACAACATGCGTGTTATCAAATGGATTGTTGAAAGAGTAAATGGTAAGGCAAAAGCTGTGGAATCTCCTATTGGCTATATGCCTCCATATTCTGCAATTGAATGGAAAGGACTTGATTATCCTAAGGCTGACTTCTATAAATTGATGGAAGTTGATAAGTCGGAATATTCAAAAGAAGCTCTTGACCATCATGCACATTTCAAACCATTTGCGGAACAAACCAAGCTTCCAAGAGAGTTCGTAAGCGAATCAATGCTTTTACAACTTCGTCTTGAAAGATGTAACGAAAAATGGGAATTACCAAAAGAATAACGGTAATCATCATGTAAATAAATGATTTAAGAGGTTGCTTTTCGTTTCAAACCTAAGCAACCTCTTACTTTAAATTTTTTAAGGAGAATAAAATGGAAAATTTTGAACTTTGCCTACCAACAAAAATGATTTTCGGAAAAGGCGAAGAAAATAAAGTAGGAGAACATATAAAACCATATGCTGATAAAATATTGCTTCATTTTGGTGGAGGCTCAGTTAAACGCTCTGGACTTTATGAACGGGTTATAAATTCATTAAAAGAGGCAGGGATTGAAATTTTCGAACTTGGCGGGGTTAAGGCTAATCCTACCCTACCTTTGGTTTACGAAGGCATTAAAATCTGTCGCGAAAACGACATTAAATTTATTTTGGCTGTTGGTGGTGGTTCGGTAATTGATTCTGCAAAAGCAATCGGGGTCGGAACATTATATGACGGCGATGTTTGGGATTTCTTTGCAAGAAAAGCTGTGCCAACTAAATCTTTACAAATCGCAACCATTTTAACTATTCCTGCGGCTGGGTCCGAAGGAAGTGCTAATTCGGTTATAACGAACGAAGAAACCAAGGTAAAAACAGGAATTAAATGCCAAGCATCAAGACCAGTTTTCAGCATTTTAAACCCAGAGCTTTGTTTTACCCTACCAAGAGAACAAATGGCTTATGGTGTTTGCGATATGATTTGCCATATCCACGAAAGATATTTTACAAATTCGCTTCATACCGATGTTACCGACGGCTTGTGCGAGGCGACTTTAAAAACCATCATAAGAAACGCCAAAATATTGGTCAAAGATTACCGTAATTATAACGCTTGGGCGGAAATTATGTGGAGCGGTACAATCGCCCATAACGGCATGCTTGGTGTTGGAAGAGTTGAAGATTGGGCATCACATATGATTGAACATCAATTAAGCGCTTTTTATAACATTGCACATGGCGAAGGCTTGGCAATCATAAATCCAGCATGGATGAGATATGTTTTTAAAGACAACATAAAAATGTTTGTACAATATGCAATAAATGTCCACGGAGTTGATTCATCGTTAAGAGATGAAGAGGCCTTGGCATTAGAAGGTATCAGAAGATACGAAAAGTTTTTAAATGAAATCGGTCTTAAAACAAAGCTTAACGAAATCGGTATCAAAGACGAAGATTTCGAAGAAATGTCCAAAAAAGCCACCTCTTTTGGAGAAATCGGCAATTTCAAAAAACTTAATGCTGATGATGTGAAAGAAATTTACAAACTGGCTTTATAGGACGCTAGCGTCTTTCACTTAAAGGTCTTAAACCCTTATACTTTTTATAAAACCCCCGAAAGTTTTATTCATGCTTTTCGGGGGTTGTTTTTTATTGTTTTGATTCTAGTTTATTAACTGTAAAATCTATTAAAGACAAAACTCTAAAAAATAAATATTCTTTCTCTAAATCAGAATTTATAGGTATTTTTCCCACTTCATGATGTCGTATTTTATAATTATTACCTATTTTAGTTAAATTTCCAAACTCATCATTAAATACATCTTCTTTGATTTCTAAGCTTAACAACGACAATATAGTATTTAGAGATTTCTTTTTATCTTCATCTATAAGAGTTTTCATCCTTTCAAAAGCATCCCATATTTTTTCCAATGCTATTTGTTTATCTCCATCAATAAAAAACTTTTTTGAATCATCTATAAGGTTATTAAACTCTATATCTTTTGTTCTGGTTTTTTTATTAAACAATAATTCATTCTTAATGTTAAGAGAGAATAAACTAGATAAATTAATAGACTCTCTTGATAAAATAGAATCTTCTATAAATTCTTTAAACTCACTAATAGCTATGTCAAAATCTTTCTCAGCTTTTCTAAATCTAATTCTAGAAAAAAGACCTTTTGTTATTATAAGATGTATATCTTTTATAGAACATTCTTTTAATCTATCACTTATCCAATATTTTCTTGTAGAACCATCATGAATAAAATGAAAGCCTAAATTTTTAAAAAACTCAGTTATATAAAATGAAGTTAAATATGGAAATTTTTCATTATCACCACATATCATTTGAGCTAAATCTAATTCAAAATCAGAGCTTTCTTCTCTAGCATTTAATAATTTTAATATTTCTAACTCTTCTTTAGAATTTTTGTTACACTCTTTTTTAAAAAGTTGGTCTCTTAATATAACCTTTATTCTATTCTTTACAAAAATACAATCTATCTTATCTTTTGAATCTTCTAAGTCATTTTTTATAACTTCAAGTTTCAACTTGTAAGAATCTTCTATTTCTTCATTATTAATAAGAGAAAACAACCTTCTTATTAAGTAAAAATCATTAACTCTGTCAATATCATCTATTTCTTCTTTTAAATTTAACATATTTACCCCACCAAAATACTTTACAACATAATACCTACTAACTCTGATAATTTCAACTATCTAACACAAAAAAAACACCCTAAATATATTAGAGTGCTTTTTGTTAGTTATAAAATTTTTATGATTTAGACGGTGGGACGAAGTCGGGTTGGAATTCGACTTCTAAACCAAAATCTCCTTCTTCTGTGACTTCGAAAGCATCTTCCAAAATCGTGCCAGAAGCGGTTAAATCTTGCTTCATTAAATCAAAGCCTTTTACACCTTTTAATACGAATTTTGAAATCGGCCATTTCATACCTTTTCCTGCTTCGCATCTTTTCTTTCTGATTTCA
>JAKJEU010000048.1 GCA_022705265.1 Pseudomonadota bacterium
GGTATAAAAGAAGCATGAATACTACGAAACTTGAAAATAAATTTGAAATGGCTCCTCGCCCTGATTCTAAAAGGGGAAGAAATACTATTGCCATTGCTTCTGGAAAAGGTGGGGTTGGAAAAACTTGGTTTTCCATCACTCTTGCTCATGCCTTGGCTAAAATGAATGAAAAAATATTGCTTTTTGATGCTGATTTTGGGCTTGCAAATATTGATATTCAACTTGGACTTATGGCTAAATACGATCTTGGTAATGTTTTAACCAAAAAAATAACCTTAAACCAAGCCGTTATAAAAGATGATCATGGATTTGATGTTATTGCGGGGCGTTCTGGCTCGGGAAGTCTTGCTAACATTCCTTTTTCTCATGTTCAATCTTTAAACAATGACCTTTTAACTTTATCCAGCAATTATTCAAAAGTTATCGTGGACCTTGGTGCTGGGGTGGAAAGACCTATTCGTGAGACGGCTAAAAATTGTGGTAAAATCTTGGTACTTTGTACTGATGAGCCAACTTCTTTGACCGATGCTTATGCTTTTATTAAGGTTCTTAATATCGAATGCCCTGGACTTGATATGAGGATTGTTATTAATTCTGCTAACTCTGTAAAAGAGGGTGAAAAGACTTATGAAACTTTAAGAAGAGCTTGCAACGGCTTTCTTAAAATATCTCCACCTCTTGCTGGCATTATAAGACGCGACCCAAGAGTAAGAGAAGCAATAAGGCACCAAACCTCTATCCTTACCAGATATCCGAATGCTGATGCTTCCGAAGATGTCATGAATATCGCAAGAAATTTGATTGCATGATTAATGTTACCATCTCCCCTGATTTTAATAATATAAAACCAGAGCAGATAATTAATATTGTCAATAAAATATTCGAGATCTTGCCCAAGGATGATGTTGCGCTCCAAGCTATTATAAAAAATTTTGACGCTTCTTCTATGACGGCTGATGTTATTATACCTTTAAGCGATAAAAACATATCTTTGCTAATAAAACTTCCTGAAAACATTGATAAAAACAGCAATCTTTCCTTTCAAATAAGCTTCAAAGACAAAGAGATAAAATTAATTTTTTCCAATCAAGGAAGTGATAAAGAATTTTCAATAAAACTTTCGGACAATCTTAATAATTTTATCAAAGACGATTTTAAAATAAGGTCTTTGAAAGTTGATTTAAATCAAAATATCAGTAACACAAATAACGATAAGTTAAGTGTTTTTCCATTAAAACCTGTGGAAATTATGAACCCATTCATGAAGGGTAAGGTGTTTGAAGCTTTTGTTTTAAAAGACATTCCGTTAAACAATAAAATTGACCTTAAAATTAACAATGAAAATGGTTTAAATCCTAAACTAATTGAGCCTAAGCTCCCTCTTAATACCAAGCTTATTGTTGAAATCACCAAGATTTCTCCACCCATGATTGATGGAAATATTGAGGATAATTTAAAAACTTTCTTAAATGATAAGGTTTTAAATGAAAACACCAAAATTAATCAAACCGATGAAACAACAATTAGTAAAGTCACAAAACAAGTTTCAGAAAATGAATTTGATAAAATAATTGAAAATACTTTCAAAAATAAAGATATACTTAAAAATGAACTAAATCCGTTAATTTCAAAAGAAAGCAAAGAGGTTTTATCTCTTAACAACATTATTTTAAAAACACTTAAAAGTATTGAACTTGATATCGAAACCATTTTTAAACAAATAAAATCAAATGACGAATTTAAGCCTTTTGACATCAAGGGAATTGTTATTTCAAAACCAGATGATAAGTCTCAAAAAATATTAATTTCAGATGTGGGAGTCATAACTTTACCAGAGCTTAAAGAAAAGCTTCCCTTTAAGTCTGTGATTGATTTAAAAATTAAAAACATTGTTTCTTTTGAACGAATTTTCGAAGAATTTGCAAGTTCCAATAATGAACCTTGTAACAGCATAATAAAGATAATAAATGAACTTAAAAATAACATAAATTCGAATACTGTTTTAAAAGATTTTGTGTCAAATATTCCAAGCCTTGATGAAAAAATTCTTACCAAAACGATTAAATATATTAACGCGTTAAAAAACAATAATTATGGTGAAGTTTTTGATGAAAAACTTATCGAAGAGATTGAAACACATCTTAAAGACAAGGGATTTTTTACCAAAATTTTAAAAGAAGAATTTACAAACCCAATTCATCAAAATACGGCCGTTTCAAAGGAAAACAATTTCTCACTTTTTGTTATTCCCCTTTTAAATGGCGACAATATTTCAAAAATGTGGCTTTATCTTTTTAACCCTTTAACCATAAATGACGAAAAAGATAAACAAGCAAAACCAAAAACAAAACAAAGATTTATTCTTGATTTTGATTTATCAAACCTTGGTAATATGCAATTTGAAGGATTTATTGACGAACCAAACAAAAAACTCGACCTTGTTTTAAAAAGCAAACAAGATTTCGAAGAAGCTGAAAAAAATGAAATGAACCAGATTTTCATAAATTCTATGAAAGTTTTGGACATGATTGGTTCGTTAAAATTTAAAAAACAAGCAGAAATAGTAAGGCCTTTTGAACAACGCAATAACGGCGGATATTTTGCTTAAAAATTAAATTTTTACATCCACCAACATGAATTCAACATTTCTTTTACCCTTATATTCCGAAGCCTTAACATATCCAACCACATCAATCAAAGAACCTTTCATCTTTTGTAATTCTTCGAATAAATTGTAATTTGATTGCTTAAATAACTTAGCGTTAATTCGATTTCCTGCCATGTCTTTAAGAGAAGCAACCATAAGACTTTCTTTATATATATTGAAATAATGCAAAACCACCTGTTTAATTAAAAACAAAGGTTCAGAATTACCCTCTCCATAAGGTTCAAGTGCAGACAAAGCATCGGCAAGTTCAACATTCACCGCAGAAATATCAAGCACCGCATCAATTCCAATAGTTTTTTGAATTTCAACTTCGTCTTTTGATATTATTTCTTCTAAAAATGCTTTTAATTCTGGGATTTTTTCAAAGGCAACACTAAATCCAGCAGCTTTTAAATGCCCACCACCTTTTTCCACAATCCCAATTTCAGAAGCCTTGGTAATCGCAAAGCCAAGGTCGATTGACTCATTTGCTCTTCCCGAACCTTTTGCAATTCCATCATCGCCATAAGACATAACCAAAGTCGTAAGCCCATATCGTTCCCTTAACTTACCAGCAACAATACCAATAACACCTTGGTGCCAGTTTTTAGAGCCAACCAAAATAACTTTGTCTTCTGGCTTTATGGTTTTTTCAATTTCCTTTACAGCTTCTTCTAAAACTTCTGCTTCAATATCTCGTCTTAAAGAATTAAGGCTTTCAAGCTCTTCAACAATTTTGCTTGCCTCTTCTTCGGTTTTGGAATTAAGAAGTCTGAAACCTAGCGAAGAAACCCCTACTCTTCCCGCTGCGTTTATTCTTGGTCCCAAAATAAATCCCATATGATAAGATCTTATTTCGTTTTTTATCAAATTTTTTGAAAGCTCTTTTAATCCGATATTAGAACCAAAATAATTAAGCCCATGTTTTACCAAAGTACGATTTATTCCAGTCAAGCTAACCATATCGCATATAGTTCCAAGAGCAACAAGTTCAAGCAAATGTCTTACATCTGGTTCTTTTAAATTTTCATTATAAAAACCCATTTCTCGTAATTTTGTGTTCGTCGCAATCACAAGCAAGAATACAACCCCAACCGCTGCCATATTGTAATATGGATTATTCGCCGGTTCGTCAAGTCGTTTTGGATTTATGAAAGCATAACTTTGAGGAAAAGTCGGAGCCACCTGATGATGATCAGCAATAATTACATCAAGCCCAAGTTCTTTTGACTTATCCAACATTTCAAAGGAAGTCGTACCACAATCCACCGTAAAAACAAGCGAATACCCCTTATCCTTTATTTCAGGTAACATTTCGGTATTAGGTCCATATCCTTCATCTCGTTCTGGGATTTTGACCTCATAATCAATTCCAAAATACCTTAGAAACAAGCCCAAAACACCAGAGGAAGTAGCACCATCAACATCGTAATCGCCAAAGATAAATATTTTTTCTTTATCAGAAATAGCCTTGGCCAACCTTAACGCGCCTTTTTCCATGTCTTTTAAATTAAAAGGCGACGGCAAATGACGAGAAAGTCTTGGATTTAAAAATTCATCTAAGCTTTCTTTTGTTATTCCTCTTGACAACAATACTCTTACAACGATTTCGGGAAGCTTTTTTGTAAGATCTTCATAATCATCATATTCTTCGAGATTGTTCATCTCCCAACTACTAAGATTTAAAGACATTTTATTCATCAAGATCTACTATTCTTATGATACAAGGCTTTTCCACCACTTCATCAATTTGTTCCAATTCATTAATGACATTCTTTATATTCTTTTCTTTTGTCTTGTGCAAGGTCATAACAACAAAAACCGTATTATCTTGATTACTTCCTTGTTGAATCATAGTCGAAACAGAAACCTCGTTATTTGAAAGAACCTGAGTAATTTTGGAAAGCACGCCTGTTTTATCACAAACTTTAAGCCTCATATAATATTCACCCTCATAATCCAAAATATCCATGATTTTGGTGTTATTAAGGTTGTCATAAGGCATAATCAAAGGCTTTGTATTAATACTTGCCGCAATATCCATAACATCAGACATAACCGCAGTTGCCGTAGGCTTTGCCCCAGCCCCTCTTCCTAATAAAGATATGTTACCCACAAAATCGCCTCTTGCATTTACGCAATTATTTACACCCATAATCGAAGCAATCGGAGTTTCTTCTTTTATCAAACATGGGAAAACATGAGCGGAAATTAAATCTTCGTCTTTTTTCTTTGCAATTCCAAGGAGTTTAATCTTATACCCCATATTCTTAGTATAAGAAATATCGTGTTTTGAGATATGTCTTATACAAAAATGTCTTTTTTATTAATAGGCATATGAAAAGCAAGAGAGGTCAAAATTGACAATTTATGAGCAGTATCAAAACCATCAATATCCAAAGATGGTTCTGCTTCCGCGTATCCTTTTTCTTGAGCTTCTTTTAAAACATCAATAAACTCTCTTCCTGTTTTTTCCATAACAGACAAAATATAGTTACAAGTACCATTCAAAATCCCATAAATTTGAGAAATTTTATTACAAGACAAGGCACCCTTTAAAACTCTTATAATCGGGATACAACCCGCAACCGATGCTTCGAAACCAATATTTATGTTTTTTTCTTCTGCTAATTTTGCCAAATCATTACCAAATTCAGCAAGCAAAGCTTTATTAGCAGTAACCACATGTTTGCCATTATTAATTGCAGCTTCAACCAAAGTTTTCGCAAAATTTGTGCCACCAATAAGTTCGACGATGATATCAACATTTTCGTCTTTTACCATATCAAGAGCATTTTCATAAAATTTTACATCACCTTTTGGACATCTGTTTTTATCCAAATCAGAAACCGCATAAAGTTTTAAAGTTTTACCAAGTTTTTTATTAATTATGTTGTTATTTACATTTATTAAATCAATAAAACCACCACCAACTGTTCCAAGTCCTGCAACAGCTACATTAATAACATCTTTATTCATTTACTTTAATTTTCCTTGTTCTTCTTTAAAACCTTGAATTATTTTATCCTTATCTTTAAAGAATTTTTTCATATTTTTCAAAGCTTGTCTAGTCCTTAATACATTTTCAATAAATGCGAATCTGACACTGCTATCCCCGTCTTCACCAAAGCCACCACCAGGAGAAACCGCAACATTGCAATGTTCCAAAAGCTTACTTGCAAAAGACACCGAATTCATTCCAGCATCAATAAATTCCTTAGGAATATTAGCCCAAGCGAACATAGAAGCCTCTGGCATTTCGACATTCCAACCAATTTCATTCAAGCCTTTTACCAAGACATCTCTTCTTTCTTTATACATTAACCTCGTCTCAACCACACAATCCTGAGGCCCGTTCAAAGCTTCGGTAGCAGCAATTTGTATCGGAGCAAAAGCACCATAATCAAGATATGATTTAACCCGTCCAAGCGCTGCAATAAGGTCTTTATTACCACTTCCAAAGCCAACCCGCCAACCAGGCATTGAATAAGTCTTACTTAACGAATAAAATTCCACTGCAATATCCTTTGCCCCTTCAACTTGTAACACAGAAGGAGGCGGAACATCGTTATAATATATTTCAGAATAAGCAATATCAGAAATAATAAAAAGTTCGTGTTTTTTACAAAAAGCAACCAATTCTTTGTAAAAATCCAAAGATGCAATTCGTGCGGTCGGATTTGACGGATAACTTACAATCAAAGCAATCGGTTTTGGAATCGAATATTTTACTGCATCTTCTGCTACTTTGAAAAAATTTTCATCTGGTTCAATTGGAATTTTTCTTGCCACACCACCTGCGATTAACACACCAAAAGCATGAATTGGATAGCTTGGATTTGGAACCAAAACAGTATCACCAGGAGCAACAATAGCCTTAGCCAAACTTGCCAACCCCTCTTTTGAACCCAAGGTTACAATAACTTCATCTTCTGGATTAAGTTTTACATCAAATCTTCGTTCATAATATCCGCTTAATGCTTTTCTTAAACCCAAAATACCTTTTGATACAGAGTATCGATGTGTTCTTGGATTTTTAACTGCTTCACAAAGTTTATCAACAATATGTTGAGGTGTTGGTTGGTCAGGATTGCCCATTCCAAAATCAATTACATCTTCGCTATCAGCCCTTAATTTCGCCTTCATTGAATTTACTTTTGCAAAAACATATGGAGGAAGTCTTTTTATCGTATAAAATTCGTCTTTTTTCATTACCGTGTCTCATTAACTAAACTATTAATATTCAATATAAATCTCAGCACTATTTATTAAAGAAGAGGCATCAGTTTTTTCAATAACAGAAACCAATTTATCCTTATTTATGCCAAAATTGTTAATAGCGATTAAAATATTATCTTCCCTTGTTTTTACAATATTTTCAAAAGTCTTCTCACAATCAAGCGGAGAATAAACAATAACCTTTATTCTTCCTCCATCTTCTTTTTGAATTTCCGCTGCTTCTTTTATTTTTTCAAAATCATCCACCGAAAGAGATGCCTTATTTCCATTAAATTTCAAAGAATTAATCAAAGTCAAAATATTTGAATATTCTTCATCTTTTTTAACTTCCTTTTCAATCAACGGAATAATATCGTCCTTTGAAATTGATACTTGTTTTCCCAAAATTTCAGGAGATTTAGGAGGCTCTTGTGCGACCTTTTCATTTTCTTCTGGCGTATCTTTATATTCTTCTTTTTCAAAAGACTTAGAAAGCAAGGCCAAAGCGTCTTTAAAAAAGTTTTTTTCTTGTTTATCTTCAACAACTTCTGGTTTTAAATCAGAGTTATTCAAGACAAACTCAACTTCTTTTTCCTTTTCCAAACTCTTTTTATCAAGTTCGACCACCGACACCTTATCAACTGGAAGAGCAACCAAATCAGGTGTTTTTTCATTAATCGGTTCGATTAAAGGTTTCATAACGGTTACATCTTTTCTTTTTACATCTTTATAAGAAATCTCATCAGAAGAAAAATTGTTATAACCGACTTTGTCATTAACTTCGGCACTATCTTTAAGATATTCCGTAGTACAAGAAGCCATTAACAACACACATAAAGCTTTTAAAAAAGTTTTTTTCATAATATTTACCCAAGGATTCACTATTTTATTAATAAAATACCATTATTAAAAAATAATCGCAAGATATAGATGTTGACATATTTTTAATAATTGCACGATAATATAATAAAGGTCAGAAATTATTATGAGGACAAGACATTGCCAATTATCGTAAATTATGAAATATATGTGATGACCTCTGCTGGGACATGGTCTTTATACGACCAACTTCCTAAAAGCGGTGAAAGAAGGGCTTTTGCCTTAGCAAAAAAGCTCGAAACTGAGCAAAAATATCCTGTTAAAATTCTTATAAGTGCACTTAATACTGGTACAAACAAAGTCCAAGAAAGTGTTGTTTATATGACCGAGGGTGCAAAAGAAATTTCAACCAATCTTGCTCATAAAAAACTTAAATTGTCAAAAAATGGCATACCTATACCTCCTTTAAAAATTGCAAAAACCAAAGAAAAGGAGAAAAAAGGAACAGTTGGAAGCGTTATGCATGCTTTGTCAAAAATTGGTATTGTTATTTTACTTTCAATCGTTATTGCCTTTTTATTATCCTCTTTAACGCTTGTTGTGATGTCAAGATTTAGCTATGGAATCGACAGCTATACCGCTTCAAAAATATCTTTAAGCGTATTTTTAGTATCTTTTACAATAAGCCTTATACCTCTTTTAACATATACTGTACCTTGGCAAAATTTTAATAGCCTTTATCAAGAAAACAACAATAAAAAAGACAATTACTTTGTCGAAGATGAAGAGTTTTATATTCCACAAGAGTCGTTTTCAAATATAAAAGGTTTTTTTGATAAAATTTTTGATAATAACAACTATGATTATTTTGAAAAACCTGATGAGTTTAAGCCTTTTGCAAAACCTTTGCCTGATATAAAAAAGGAAGTCAAACCTGAAATTAAAAAGGAAGCTTTAAATCCATTAATCAATCAAAAACAAGGAGACTTACAACAAAATATCAAAGACAAAAAAGCTGATAATTTACAAACCTTTAATCCCGATGCGTTTAAAGAAAATAATAAAAGTACAGATATATCAAGTGAAAATGCTTTTGATCCTAGCCAATTCAAGGATAAAGAGCAAAAATTTAACGAAAATACTGTACTTACTCCTCAACCTCCAAAAGAAATAATTATAGGAATGGAACAAGTTAAGGAAATTAGCGATTTTGCAAATTCTATTATCGAAAAAATCAGGGATAAACATAACAAACTCAACAATCACGGAAAAATGGGGTTACACCTTCTTATTGCTGGTGCTTGTGAAAAACTTTGCGAAAAGCTTGGAGTTGATTTCAATAAAACCAAACAGCTTGTAATAAGAAGTATTGAAGTCCTCGGCGCTAATCATTCATTGGCTGTAACTTTCAGCGAAAACTTAGAACTTTATCATTATAATAAAGATTATCGCTTTATGATTGATATAGGAGCAGATGCATACAACCGAAAATATCAAGGGAGAAGTGATGCTTTTTTAAAAATA
>JAKJEU010000237.1 GCA_022705265.1 Pseudomonadota bacterium
AGCGGGTACTCCTTTTACAAAAGCGTTTAATTTCGATACAGTCATTGATATAAATGTTACTCCGAACCGTCCTGATTGTTTTGGTGTCTATGGTGTTGCAAAAGACCTCGCTGCAAAAGGAGTTGGTAAATTAAAAAATCTTCCATATGCGGAACAAGTTAAAGGAAACTTTAAAAGCCCTATAAAGGTAATTTCAACCGATGAAAATTGCCCTTTATTTGTGGGAAGATATATTAAAGGTGTTAAAAATTGTAAATCTCCTGAATGGATGCAAAAATCATTGAAAGCTTTGGGGTTAAGGCCTATTTCTGCTTTGGTGGATATCACAAATTATATGACGGTTGCTTTTGCAAGACCTCAACATGTTTTTGATGCTGATACATTGAAAGGTAATATTACCGCAAGAAAAGCAAATAATGGCGAAAAATTACTTGCTTTGAATGAAAAAGAATATGAGCTTAACGATACAATGTGCGTTATTGCTGATGATGAAATGGCAAAAAGTATTGCTGGAATCATGGGTGGAGAAGGTACTGGATGTTCTGATAATACAACAAATGTATTTTTGGAATGTGCTTATTTTAACCCTATTTCGATTGCAAAGACTGGAAGAGATTTGAATATCACTTCTGATGCAAGGACAAGGTTTGAACGAGGTGTTGATTACAATGCAACCGTTATGATGGCTGAATATGCGACTAATTTGATTTTGGAAATTTGTGGCGGGGAAGCATCAGAGCTTGAAATCGCGGGCGTTGCTGAAATCCAATTAAAAGAAATTGATTTTGATTATAAAAAAGTAAATAAAATTTGCGGAATTGATATTGATGAAAAAACTTGTTTTGCGATATTAAATCGCCTTGGTTTTGAAAATAATGGTTCAAAAGTTAAAGTGCCAACTTCAAGACCTGATGTTGAAGGCGCACATGATTTGGTCGAAGAAGTTTTAAGAATTTACGGTTATGATAAACTTCCAATTAATGAAGTCAAAAAAGTTTCAAAATGTGTTTTAACACAAAGACAAAGAAGAGAAATCGGATTAAGAAGAGCGTTAGCAAATCTTGGGCTTAACCAAACCATTACTTGGTCTTTCTTTGACAGCAAAATGGCAAAAGTCATTGGGCAAAAGGGAATTAAGCTTGCAAATCCAATATCTTCTGAACTTGATGAAATGAGATCTTCTTTAATCCCAAATCTTATCAATGTTGTTAAGAAAAATATCGCAAATGGATATAAGGATTTAGCCTTTTTTGAAATTGGGCCAGTATTTTATGGTTCAAAACCAAATCAACAATCTTTGGTTGCGACAACTATTCGTGTTGGTGATATGGTTTCAAGAAATTGGGATAAGACTGACCGTAAGGTTGATGTTTTTGATGTAAAATCAGATGCTTATTATGGTTTGGCGGCGATTGATGGCCCTGTGACTTCTATGCAAACTTTATGTGAAGCTCCAAGTTATTATCACCCTGCAAGGTCTGGTGCTTTTAAACTTGGCAAAAATGTTATTGCTTATTTCGGCGAACTTCATCCTATGGTTTTAAAAGAATATGGCATTAAAGAAAGAGTTTATGTATCAGAAATTATGTTCGAAAATGTTCCTGAACCAAAAAATAAGAAAAATAAATCATTTGTAAAATATGATTTCCAATCATTAACTCGTGATTTTGCTTTTGTTGTTGATGAAAAGCTTGAAAGTGAGAAAGTTGCTAATACTATAAAAAATGTTGATAAAAAGCTTATTTCAGAAGTAAGAGTTTTCGATGTTTATAAAGGCGATAAGCTTGAAAGTGGCAAAAAGTCTTTGGCTTTTGAAGTTTTAATCGAACCAAAAGATAAAACTTTGAACGAAGCTGAAATTGAAAGCTTAATGACAAGAATTATC
>JAKJEU010000238.1 GCA_022705265.1 Pseudomonadota bacterium
CAGAACCCCTGATATTCAAATTGGATACATCTTAAATAATTTCACAATGGGGCAAATTTTATGTCTTCCCATGATAATTATCGGGGTTCTTCTTATTCTTCAAAGCAAACCTAATCACAAAGTTTAGAATTTATAAAATCATTTAAAACTTGATTAAATTCCATATAATTTTCACTTGGCGATATGTGCCCTGCATCCTTTATGGTTACGATTTTAGATGAGAAAATCAACCTTTGCATTTCTTCTAATATATCGTATCTTGTGATTTGATCAAATTCACCACCAACGATTAAGGTTGGGCATAAAATATCTTGAAGATATGGAATAGAATTTTCTCTTCTCATTATTGCATATTGTTGCCTTGCAAAAACCATTTTCCCAAGTTTTAAAGAGGTCTTTTTGACTTTTTCAATCAACCCTTCATCTTTACTGTTTAAAGACACAATTTTTTTTGCCATTTTAAAGGCTATGTTATCAAAATCAAGTAAAATAGACTTTATTTCTTTAAGCCTTAACAATTTTTGTTCCAAAGAATCGCATCTTGCATTCGTTGAAACCAAAACAAGCCCCCTAACCTTATTTGGGTATCTTTTTACAATATCAAGTGCCACATATCCGCCCATTGATGTTCCAATAAATAAAGCCTTTTCCCCATCTTTAAGATAAGATTTTATAATTCTATCTGACATTAGTTTTATAGAATTATCCAAAGTCAAATCAGCAACAACAACCTCATGATTTTTTGAAAATTCTTCTACTTGATTTTCATACATTTCACAATCAAGCATTCGTGCTGGCAATAAGATTATTTTCATTATTTTATCACTTTTAAAACATCTTTAAACACAGGATTCTTCGCATCTTTTAAAAGTTCAAAAGCAATCATTTCGTTTGTAAGCATTTCGATATCATTCATAACAAATCTTTTTTCAGCATATGTAATTGAACTTTCTTCTCGTGAGGAGCAAGCGTCAACAGCAACAAAAGGAATAAAGCCATTATCCTTTAAATCAAATGCTGTTTGTAAAACACAAACATGTTCTTCTATACCTGCTATAATTATTTGATTTCTACCTTGATTTTTATATGGTTCAAGTATATTTACAAAAGCTTCGGTTCTGTATGCTGAAAAAGTAGTTTTATCAACTGTTAAACTTGATGATACAACATCTCTTATATCATATAGAGTTGAACCCAAATTTTTTGAACCTTGCTCGGTTAAAATTGTGGGAATTTTAAGAAATGAAGCTATTTTCAACAAATCCTTTGTGTTATTAAGCAAGGCTTTTGAATTATTCATTTTTGGAAAAATTTTTTCTTGCATATCAATTAAAACTAAACAAGCTTTTTCTGGATTTAAAAGCATAATTTTCTCCTTGTAAGTTATGGAATTTAAAGTATATCATATAATTAAAATGATAATATAAAATAATTAAGGTTAACTTAAAATGCTTGATGTAATTGATTATATACCTAAAACCGAAATTAAAAAAGCCGTGATTTTTTTGCATGGTTATGGCTCTAATGGCCATGATTTTTCGTCTCTTATTTACGAATTTTCACGCCATCTTAAAAATGTTGCTTTTTATTGTCCTAATGCTCCTAAACCATTAAATTACAACTTTGGCGAAGCTTATGAATGGTTCAGCCTTGATAATTATAATCCTGAACAACTTAAATTAAACATTGACCAAATGAAATATGTTTTTTCTGAATATTCTGCTTTGGCAAATGATTCAAGACTTAAAATAAATGAGCTTATTGATTTTATAAAAAACAATCATAAAATCGAAGCAAAAGACATTGCTATACTTGGTTTTTCACAAGGTGGTCTTATGGCTATATTAACCTCTCTTCTTTACGAAGAAGAAATTGGAGCG
>JAKJEU010000239.1 GCA_022705265.1 Pseudomonadota bacterium
TTTCACGAAATTATCAAAATAATAATATAATGTTATTTCTTAATGTTATGATTAAATTACATTTTCCAACGATTATGCACCCAAAACCATTGTTCTGGATTCTTTGTTATTTCGTCTTCAACGGATTTTGTTATTTTTTGAGTTAATTCAAGCACTTTATCATCAAGATTATCTCCAATGATATTATCCGTATCAATTCTTTTGCTTGAAACATCAAAATTATGCTTATTTTCTCTTTTTACAAAAATTGAAAACACTTCGGCATCGTATTTTAAAGCAAGCCTTGCAACCGCAGGAGTTGCCATAGCTTTTCTTCCAAAAAAATCAACCTTTACACCTTCCATCAATCTTTGGTCAACAAGCATTGCGACATCTTTTTTATTTTTTAAAAAATTAACAATTGTTTTCATGCCAAGCACGCCTTTTTCGATTGGCTCTTGCCCGTAATTTTTGGCTCTTTTATTAACTAAATCCCTCACATATGGATTATTTGGTGGACGAAAAACAAAACCAAGGTCTTTTTTCAAGATATGCCCGACATAAGAAATTACTTCCCAATTTCCATAATGAGCCGAGATATAAATTCTTGGCTTATTATTTTTCGGTTCATCTCCAATGTATTTCACATTTTGAGGATGGGTATCAAGATAATCAAGTGAAGGAAATTCAAGAAAAACTCGACCAATATTATCCCACATCTTATCCAACATTAAATCGATTTCTTTTTCAGTTTTCAAAGGAAAAGCCAAAGACATATTTTTCTTTGCAAGCTTATGTTCTTTGAACCTTGGGCCGATTTTTCTTGCTAAAAAACCTCCGAAATTCGAAGCCATTTTAAAAGGAAATAATTTTATAAAATAAAACGCGACATAGGCAAAAAATCCTGAAATTGGATATACGATATATTTGGTTATTTTATTTTTATGGGAGATATTTAACATTATTTAGATATTGCCTTTAAAAGCTTTGTATCATCAAAAAAAGAAAATTCAATCGGCAGAAAGCTTATATTTTCCTTGTAAGATAACGGTATTTTAACATAATCTTTGGTCGTTGTAACAACGCTCGCACCGTAAGGGTATGCTTTTTTAAATATAAAGTCCATATCTTTTTCATTATAATCATGATGGTCGGGAAAAGATATAAAATCCACCACCTCTATACCATTTTGTTTTAGCGTATCATAAAATTTCAAAGGCCTTCCAATCCCTGCAAAACCAATTACTTTTTTGTTTTTTAAATTTTCTAATACTTGATAATCAGGAATTATTTCACCTTTTAATATTTCAATTTTATTCTTTAATAAATCTTTGATGCCGACCTTATCTTTACCCGAAACAATGGCAAAATCAGCCCGTAACAAAGCCTTGTCCAAATCCTCTCTTAACGGTCCAGCAGGAAGCAATTTTTTATTACCAACACCATATGAACCATCAAAAACAAGAATTGAAATATCTTTTTTTAATGTAAAATTTTGAAACCCATCGTCCATGATTAAATATTCAAAACCGTTTTCTTCTGCAATTTTTGCCCCTTCGCCTCTGTTTTTTGAAATGACAACAGGAGCAATTTTACAAAGCAACAAAGGTTCATCACCAACATCTTTTGAAGAATGTTTTTTATCATCCACCAAAACTTTATCCAGTTTTCCTTTATACCCTCTTGATAAAAAAGCGACTTTAAAACCTTGCCCAATCAAAATTTTGGCAATTTTAATCGCAATCGGAGTTTTCCCAGAACCACCAACCACAACATTTCCAACACAAATAATTTTTAATTTTGAATTATATGTTTTTTTTAAAAAACGGTCGATAATATAAAGCCCCTTATAAACCAAGGAAGGAATATAAAGGAGCTTTG
>JAKJEU010000049.1 GCA_022705265.1 Pseudomonadota bacterium
TTTATCTGCCTTTGCACCTCTGATTAAACCTGCAACGAGGTTCAACTTTCTTGAACTTGTTCTTAACAAGCTTCCTTTAGCAATAACGCTATCTTTATTTTCCATTTTTATCCCCTCTTTGCTTTCTTATCAGCTGCATGACCGTAATAAGTTCTTGTAGGTGCAAATTCACCGAACTTATGACCAATCATGTTTTCAGTTACCAACACAGGAACAAATTTCTTTCCATTATACACACCAAAAGTAAGACCTACGAACTGAGGCATAATTGTTGAACGCCTAGACCATGTTTTAACGATCTCATGTCTTCCTGATGTTTTTGCTTTTTCTGCCTTATTGATTAAATATCCATCAATAAAAGGCCCTTTCCATACTGAACGTGACACTCTTAGATCTCCTTAATTATTTCTTTTTGTTAGCGTGACGACTTCTCATTACCAAACGATCAGTCTTTTTATTCTTTCTGGTCTTCATACCTTTTGTACATTTACCCCAAGGAGTTACAGGATTTCTACCACCTGATGTACGACCTTCACCACCACCATGTGGGTGATCGATAGGGTTCATTACAACACCTCTAACGCATGGACGAATACCCAAGTGACGAGATCTACCAGCACTACCAATCTTAACATTTTGATTGTCAGGATTTGATACAGAACCAACAGTAGCTAAGCATTCACCTAATACCATTCTTTGTTCGCCAGAAGACATTCTTAATTGAGCATAACCAGCATCTTTACCAATTAATTGAGCAAAACAACCAGCAGAACGAACCATTTGTCCGCCTTTTCCTGGAACTAATTCAACATTGTGAATAATAGTACCAACTGGCATATTTTTCAAAGGCATTGTGTTGCCGATTTTGATATCAACTTTTTGACCAGATACAATCTTGTCACCAACTTTTAATTTTTGTGGAGCTAAGATATAAGCTAATTCACCATCAGTATATTTAACCAAAGCAATGAAAGCAGTACGATTTGGATCGTATTCTAATCTTTCAACTGTTGCTTCCACTTCAAATTTACGACGTTTGAAATCAACCAAACGATATCTTTGCTTATGTCCACCACCGACTCTATAGCCTGTGATATGACCGTGAGCATCTCTACCACCTGTTTTTGTTTGACTTTGTGTCAATTTCTTTACAGGTGCACCTTTATGGAGTTCTGATCTGTCAACTGTGACTAATCCTCTTAAAGACGCTGTTACTGGCTTATATGTTTTTATTGCCATATTCTTATACTCCTACTGTAATATCAATGCTGTTGCCTTCAGCGAGCTTAACAATAGCCTTCTTATAATCTGAACGCTTACCTTGTACGCCACGGAAAGATTTAACCTTTCCTTTAACAACAACTGTGTTTACTGATAAAACTGTTACTTTAAACAAAGCTTCAACAGCCTCTTTGATTTCTGTTTTGTTAGCATCAAGAGGAACTTGAAAAGTAACATGACCAAATTCAGAACCTTTCATTGACTTTTCAGTAATGATTGGCTTCCTTATCATTTCATAATGCTTTCCAGCAATTTTCATTTCTTCTTTTTTCTTACTCATTTTAATCTTCCTTCAAGTCCTGATACTGCATCTTTAGTCAAAACCAAAGCGTCTCTCTTTAAAATATCATAAACATTAGCACCAATTGTTGGCAATACATCTACTGTATAGATATTTCTGCTTGCAAGAGCAAAGTTTGTATCAACTTCGTTACCTGTAACGAATAATGCTGATTTGAAACCAAAAGCATTTACCTTGTTAAGTAAATCTTTAGTTTTTGAGTTTTCCATTTTGATATCTTCAACGATAATCAATTTACCGCTTCTTAATTTTGAAGCAATAGCAGATTTCAAACCCATCTTTCTGATTTTCTTAGGTAAATCATATCCATGATCACGAACAACTGGTCCAAAAGCTCTTCCACCCTTACGGAATTGAACACCTCTTAATGAACCATGTCTTGCTCTACCTGTACCTTTTTGTTTATAAGGTTTTTTTGTTGTACCACTTACATCAGAACGATTCTTTACAGCGTGAGTTCCAGCTCTTCTTTTAGCAAGTTGCCAATTCACAACTCTCGCCATAATATCTTTTCTAACTAATGCGTTAAAAATGCTTTCGTCCAAATCAACAGACCCAACATTTTGTCCTTCTAAATTTTTTACATCGAACTTCATTTTATTAATTCCTCACGAGTCCTATTTCTTTAAACCAGCAGGCATTGGAGCATCCTTAGGAGCAGTTTTTTTAACAGCATCCTTAATCAAAACATAACTTCCATCATGTCCTGGAACGCCGCCTTTTACCATTACCAAGCCTCTATTAACATCTGTTGCAACAACTTCTAAGTTTTGCATAGTAACTCTCTTGTTACCCATGTGTCCTGCCATTTTCTTACCTTTGAAAACTCTACCTGGATCTTGTCTTTGACCAGTTGAACCATGAGATCTGTGAGAAACAGAAACACCGTGTGATGCTTCTAAACCAGCGAAGTTATGTCTTTTCATAACACCAGCAAAGCCTTTACCAATTGATGTACCAACTACATCAACGAATTGACCAACTGTGAAATGTTCAGCAGTAAATTCTGAACCAACTGGAATCATATTTTCTTCCGCGACTCTAAATTCGACAACTTTCTTTTTAGCTTCTACATTAAGTTTTGCATAATGGCCTTTTTGTGGTTTAGCAACATTCTTTGCCTTTACTTGACCAAGACCAACTTGAACAGCGACATATCCGTCTTTATCCATAGTCTTTGAGCCAATAACTTGACAACCATCCATTTTCAAAACTGTTACAGGAATCGAAGAACCATTTTCAGTAATAATTCTTGTCATTCCAACTTTTTCTGCAATTAAACCTGAACGCATATCATTATCTCCTATAATTTGATTTCAACGTTCACGCCAGCTGCCAAGTCAAGCTTCATTAAAGCATCGACTGTTTGTGGAGTTGGGTCAACGATATCAAAAACTCTCTTATGAGTTCTCATTTCAAATTGTTCACGTGATTTTTTATCAACATGTGGAGAACGGTTTACTGTAAACCTTTCAATGCTTGTTGGAAGAGGAATCGGTCCTCTAACTCTCGCACCTGTTCTTTTAGCAGTATTAACGATCTCGTGCGTAGATTGATCAAGCAAACGATGATCAAACGCTTTTAACCGAATACGAATATTCTGGCTTTCCATTTTTTCTACCTTTCATTTTAGCCGTAGGTTCTTAAATTAATTAGCTAAAACCCGAAGATTTTAGCCTTTTCCTCTAAGAGCACATACTTTGTTGTTATTGTTGTAACGGCATTTATAATATATTTTTTAAGCAATTACAACCTTTTTTTTAAAAAAAATTAACTTTTTATAAATAAAAATCAGGGGCACCTTAAAAAGACACCCCTAATTTTAATGAATAATTTTAGTTTTTATTCAACGATTTTAGCAACAACGCCAGCGCCGACTGTTCTTCCGCCTTCACGAATAGCGAAACGGAGACCTTCGTCCATAGCAATTGGAGTAATCAATGCTACTGTGATTGACACATTATCACCAGGCATAACCATTTCTACACCAGCTGGTAATTCGATTGTACCAGTAACATCGGTGGTTCTGAAATAGAATTGTGGGCGATAGTTTGCAAAGAATGGAGTATGTCTGCCACCTTCTTCTTTTGTCAAAATATAGCATTCTGTTGTGAATTTCTTGTGTGGGTTGATTGATTTAGGAGCAGCCAAAACTTGTCCTCTTTCAACATCTTCTCTTTTTGTACCACGGAGAAGAACACCAACATTGTCCCCTGCTTCACCTTGGTCAAGCAATTTTCTGAACATTTCAACGCCAGTACATGTTGTTTTTTGTGTGTCTTTAAGACCTACGATTTCAACTTCTTCACCAACTTTAATGATACCTCTTTCAACACGGCCAGTAACAACTGTACCACGACCTGAAATTGAGAATACATCTTCGATAGGCATCAAGAATGGTTTGTCTTTTGGTCTTTCTGGTTGTGGAATGTATGCATCTACTGCTTCCATCAACTTAACAATAGAATCTTCACCTAATTCTTTGCTTGAATTTTCTAATACTGCCAAAGCTGATCCACGAATGATTGGAATATCATCGCCTGGGAATTGGTATGAACTTAATAATTCTCTTACTTCGAGTTCAACTAAGTCTAACAATTCAGCATCATCAACTTGGTCACATTTATTCATGTAAACAACAAGTGCAGGAACACCAACTTGTCTTGCGAGCAAGATATGTTCTCTGGTTTGTGGCATAGGACCATCAGCAGCTGATACAACGAGAATCGCTCCATCCATTTGTGCAGCACCAGTGATCATGTTTTTAACATAGTCAGCGTGTCCTGGGCAGTCAACGTGTGCATAGTGTCTGTTTGCTGTTTCATATTCAACATGTGATGTTGAAATAGTGATACCTCTAGCTCTTTCTTCTGGAGCCTTATCGATATTTGCGTAATCAACGAAAGCTGCGCCACCTTTTTCAGCCAATACTTTTGTAATAGCTGCTGTCAATGTGGTTTTACCATGGTCAACGTGACCGATAGTACCAATATTGCAGTGTGGTTTCTTCCTTTCAAATTTTTCTTTTGCCATTGTTTTTTCCTTAAAAAACTAAATAATACCTGTTATTTACTATTGATAAAAATTGGAGCGGGTGAAGGGAATCGAACCCTCACGACCAGCTTGGAAGGCTGGGGCTCTACCATTGAGCTACACCCGCGTTTATTAACTCGTAACTTAGTGGTGGATGGGGCTAGATTCGAACTAGCGTACTCAAAGAGGGCAGATTTACAGTCTGCTGCCATTAACCACTCGGCCACCCATCCATCGTTTGATAGAAACTCAATCACGAGTAATCATTTGTTTAACTCGTATGAAATAATTTGTCAACATATTTTTTTTGTATTATGATATTTTTTATGAAAAAACCTAATTTTAATAATAACAAG
The DNA here is from genome assembly GCA_022705265.1 of Pseudomonadota bacterium. GTDB lineage: Bacteria > Pseudomonadota > Alphaproteobacteria > JAKJEU01 > JAKJEU01 > JAKJEU01. Next base: position 4,972 of record JAKJEU010000049.1, read on the forward strand.
AATCAATTTTGGTTGTTTGGAAACCATGCTGTTTGTGAAGCATTAAATAATGACAACCGAATTAAACATCAATTGCTCGTCACAAAGAATACCGAGCTTAACATTAAGCTTCCTAAGACTTTGAGGAAGGAAATCGTGATGAAAGAAAAGCTTGATAGCTTGCTTGGAAGGGATACTATTCATCAAGGAATCGCTTTGCTAGTTTCTCCTCTCGATTCGCTTGATATTGAATATGCTTATGATAAAAAAACCGTGCTTATTCTTGACCAAGTAACCGACCCGCATAATGTTGGGGCAATTCTTCGTTCGGCGGTGGCTTTTGATATCGACGCCGTGATTTTAACCGACGACAATTCCGCAAAAGAAAGTGGAGTTTTGGCAAAATCTGCTTGTGGGGCTTTGGAAAGAATGCCAATTATTCGCGTCGTAAACCTTAAAAGAGCGATTGAACAACTTAAATCCAACGATTTTTGGTGCATCGGATTCGATGGCGATGGCAAAAGAGAGCTTAAAGACTTTAATTTTGGCAATAAAACTGCTATAATCATGGGTGCAGAAGGTCCTGGCATGAGACGACTTACAAAGGAAGCTTGCGACGAAATTTTAAGAATTTCTATGTCTCCTAATATGGAAAGCCTTAATGTTTCTAATGCTACTGCTATTGCTTTGTACGAATCTTATACCGCAAGAATTAGCAACAAATAATCATAGGCTTGATGAAAATGAGTGATGAGAAAAATTCCATACCAAAAATTTATGAAAGCGGTATCGTAAGCGAAGTAAAACACGCAAATAACCTTGCTTTGGCTTGGCAAAAGGTTAAAGAAAAAGGCGCTTATGCAACTTTGAACAAATTTTCTCATCTTGCTCTTAACGACGATTCGCTTAACGAACAAATGATTGAGCGGGAAATTAAAAATCTTGATAAAGGTATGAAAAACCTTAAAAATATTGCTTTGTTTGGGGCTTCTCTCGTCCTTGCCAAGGCGGTTACCAATTTTCCTGAGACCACTTCGATTTTAAAAGAAAATGTGGGCGAGGTTTTTAACTCCTCCGATTCGCTTTTTATCAAACCGCTAAAAGCTTCGTATCAAGCCATGAAATCCATTGTTGAAGGAGCAAGCATTAAGCCCGTAATTAATCCTTACGAAGCTGTGGGTGAAAACATTAAACGGGTCGCTTTGTTTTCGATTGCTTTTAAAAATGCTCCGAAATCTTTGAAAAGCTCGTTTAAATCTTTGAACAAGGTTTTAGGAGAAATCGATTCTGATATGATTATTTCCGATTTTCTTACGCCTTTTGTGAAAAATTCGGCCGAGTTTTTGAAAAATAATAACCCCGAGCTTTATAACAAGGCTTTGAAAAACAACGAAGCTAAGATGGAAAATATTTTCATAAAAGACGAAAAATCACGAAAAAGAGCCGAGAATTTGGCAAAGATAAAGCAAAAAATAACAAAAAACAAAGTCGTAAAAACCGTATCAGACACGGTTAAAAACAATCCGATAAGCAAAGGTTTAAACAAATTTTCAAAGGCAAAAGAAGATTTAAACAAAAATATCGAACAAAAAATCGAAACCACAAAAGAAAATATCGATAAAAAGACGGACGAGGTTTTAAAACGGATAGTTTTTGGTAAAAAAGGCAACAAAAGATAAAAAACACCCCCTTAAAATAATTAAATTCTAAGGGGGATTTTTTTTATTTATTAAAAAATAATTATCTTATTTCAATCACGGCTCTTAAAATTTCGTCGCCTGTTTCGCTGTTTTTAATTACGACCAAAGCACTGTCGCCTTTTTTGAAATGTTCTTTTTTCACACTTGTCGACAAACGATAACGGTCAGAAGTGATTTTAAAATCACGAGAATAGATTTCTTTTTCCCCGTTAAACCAAGTGTAAGTTATCATTCCTTGGTTAAAATCGACAATTTCGTTAAAGAAAACAAGGCTTTCAGGAATATCATCATAAAAAGCTACTTCCAATTTGTCGGTTGGCTCTCTTGCTTCGACTTTTGTGGTGAATTGGTAACGAGCGATTGGATTTTTCTTGCCCTCAACTTCTTGTTTTACCTCTTGTTTTACTTCGTTTGCTTGCTCAGTTTTGATTTCGGTTACGGTTTGCTCTCTGTCTTTGATTTCGACTTCTTGAACGACCAATTTTCCATCTTGCTTAACATCGGTTTGTTCAACGATTTCCTTGGTTTCGATGATTTTATCGTCTGACACCAATTCATTAGTTTTAACCTTTACGATTTTTTCCTTGGTTACATTTTCATCGACTTTGTTTTCGACCTTGATTTCCAAAGTTTTTTCCACCATAACGCCTTTTGCTTTTACTTCGTCGGCTTTAAGCTGGGTTGGTTCTTTTGATGGTTCTTTTACTTCTTCTCTTGAAATAAAATCCTCAACAACCTTACCTTCCTCAGCCTTTGCATTAAATGCCAACAAAGACAACACAGTACATAACAATAATTTTTTCATTTTTTTAACCATCCCTTAAAAAATAATAGTTTTATTAAGTTCTAAGGTAGCATTTTTAAGCCTTTATTAAAAGAGGAAAATCAAGAATAAAAGTAGTACCCTCGCCCTTTTTGCTTTTGACGATAATCTTTCCTTTATGCCTTTCGACCATGTTTTTGGTGATGGTCAAGCCTATTCCCGTACCGCTTTCATCCTTTTTAGCTCGGCTTGAAAAGAACGGGTCGAAAATTTTTGTTAAATTCTCTTCGTCGATTCCCACACCCTCGTCTTTTATCGCAACTTGCACTCTTTGTTCGCTTTTTTCCAAATAAACAAACACATTTCCGCCATTATTCATCGCATTAAACGCATTTTGGAGAATGTTCAGCAACACCATACGAATTTCGCTTTCGGTCGCACTTATAAATAAATCCTCGCCCTCGTGATTGAAAATTACTTCGATGCCCCGCTTTTTTGATTCGTAATCAAGCAAGGTCTTAACCTCGTTAATCGCCAAAGTTAAATTGACATCTTCGAGCTCGTTACTTGGAAGCCTTGAAAGTTTAAGCAAAATTTCGGTAACCTTGGAACAATTAACGATTTGCACCGTAACTTTGTCAAGATATTTTAAAACCTCTTCTTTTTTGATTTTATCCGCCTCGATTTTGCTGGAAATGCCTTCTAAAATAAGGCGTACAGAACCCAAAGGATTACGGAGTTCATGAGCAATCCCCGCCGCCAACATTCCCACCGAAGACAATTTTTGTTGATGAGAAAATCTTATATCCTTGGTCAAATCTCGGATAGATTCGACAATCAATCTTCCGTTATTGTCGTCCTTGTCCAAAGAAGCGGCATTAACCTCGACGGGAATTTCTTCGCCCTCGCTGGTTATAAACCTTTGAACCGCTTTTATCGAATCCTTGTTACAAAGCTCTTTTAACGGGCAAGTAACCAACGATTTTTGGCAAGGGCTTTGGCGTTTATGCGAAGAATCATAACATTTCATTATCACATTTGGCACGGCATCTTCTTTTATCAGCATATAATAAGCCTTATTAGCCACCACAATATTATAATTTTCATCAATCACACGGACTCCATCAGGGATTGCGTCGATTAAGGCTTGTAAAAAATGTTCTTTTTTGCGGATTTCATCAAGGCTCTTTTCCAAGGAATTTGCCATTTTATTAAACGACAAAGCAAGTTTCGTAAGTTCATCAGGGTTTTTCATAAAAGGTTTTAAAAAAACCCTTGCCCCCAAATCTCCTTCGGCGAATTTTTCGGAAAAACGGACAATCGCATTGACCTTGTTGGACACAAAATATTTAACCGCCAAATGCAGCAAGATAAGAGAAAATAACAAAACAATCCCAGACCATAAGACCAGACGAAACCCTGCTTCTAAGGCTCTTTTACGGATTTTTATGATGTCGTATTCGATGTTAAGGCTTGCTTTTAATTGGTCGGTGTCAGTTTTATTGGCAAGTTCCCAAGTTTTTGGATTTATAATGTCGGCTGGAAATATAAGGTTTTCTTGCTCGTCTTTTTTATAAAGGTTGTTTTTAATTATGTATTCAATGTCCCGTTCGAC
>JAKJEU010000240.1 GCA_022705265.1 Pseudomonadota bacterium
GCCTTGCTTGTAAAATTTTTCGAAGAAGGAGTAGCATCAATTTCAAGCATTTCTGACGCCAAAACAACATTGTTGTAATCAGGCAATACAGGATCGCTTTTTATTTGTTTCTTTTCTTCTTTTTTAAGAATTGGTCCAAGCACTTCATAGTGATTTTCAAGAGGTGTTTCGGTTCTTGTACCAGTAGGATTCGCACCACTCATACCACTTACAGGAGTAGCCGCCGAAGCAACGGATTGTCTTGCTTCGTGAAATCTTTTTACCGCGTCAACCATTGCGGTATTATTATTTACTGATTTTGGTCCTTGTACACTCATTTACACATCACTCCTAATATATATTTTCGCATATTCTTTTGATTTTGTCAAAAAACATAGTATAATCCGACCACTTATATTTTATTAAAGGAAAGATTTATGGAAATATCGATTGCTCCGATGCTTGATTTAACGAACATGTATTTTCGAATATTTTTTCGTCAAATATCAAGGAATACCTTGCTTTTTACGGAAATGATACCGCTTAATGCTATCCTTTTAGCTGATGAAAATCGCTTTTTAAAAATCGAAAAAGAGGAAGAACCAATCGCACTTCAAATCGGGGGAAGCAATCCTCAAAATTTAAAAGAAGCGGTAAAAAAAGCGAATCGGTATAATTATACCGAAATAAATCTTAATGCGGGTTGCCCATCGGAAAGAGTTGCCAAATTCGGTGATTTTGGGGCTTCTTTGATGAAGAATAAGGGATTGACAAGCGATTGTTTAAAGGCAATGTTGGATAATACTGATAAAACTGTATCTTTGAAAACAAGAATAGCCTTAGATAGTGGAGGTTACGATGAAATGAGAGATTTTATCGGGGCTTGCATGGAGGTCGGTTGCAAAAAATTCATAATTCACGCAAGAAACGCAAGGCTTAATTTGTCACCAAAAGCTAATCGTTCGGAAAAAATGATATTGCGATATGATATGGTGCATCGTTTGAAAAAAGAATTGCCAAACCTTACGATATCGATAAACGGAGACATTAAAACAAACGAAGGTATCAAAGAGCATGAGGGCTTGGTTGATGGCGTTATGATTGGGCGGGCTGCTTATTACAATCCTTTTTTCTTAAATGATACAGGCATAACAAGAAAGCAAGTAATTTTGAATATGCTTGATTATGTCGAACAAAACGACATAAAACCTCATCATGTTTTCAGGCATATGATAGGTCTTTTTCATGAATGTTCTGGGGCTAAAACTTTTAAAAAAATCATTTCCGAAAATACAAGAAGTGATATAAAACAATTAAAAGAAGCTTTTAAGGACTTTCTTAACCAATTATAAATAAAATATAATGACAATTTTTTAAGGTATGTGACATGAACGAATACATATATGTAATAATTTCGATAATCTGTGGTTATTTAATCGGTTCAATTCCGTTTGGATTGATAATTGTAAAAATGGCTGGACTTGGCGATATTCGTGAAATTGGTTCAAAAAATATTGGTGCAACTAATGTTTTAAGGACTGGGCGAAAGGATTTGGCATTTTTTACACTTGTTTTTGATCTGTCAAAGGCTGCCGTTGCATCATTTCTTGCTTTATATTTGTTTAAATCAGATATTGCATCATTAAGTGCAGGTCTTTTTGCAATTGTTGGTCATAATTTTCCTGTATGGCTTAAATTTAAAGGTGGCAAAGGGGTTGCTGCAACTCTTGGAATGATACTTGCGACTTCGTTTTTTACGGGTTTTTTAAGCTGTTTAACATGGTTGGTGGTGGCTTTAATCTTTCGTATATCTTCGTTATCGGCTCTTGTTGCTTTGGGGCTTGCACCTGTTTATGCATATGTCCAGGGT
>JAKJEU010000050.1 GCA_022705265.1 Pseudomonadota bacterium
GTAAATGTAAAAATAATCTTGCCTTTATATGCTTCTGTTAATCGTGAAAAATATGGCTTAAAGAAATTATTTGAATTTTCATGTGTTCAAATGGGTAATTGTGAAGAATTTTATAGCGTTTATCATACAAGTGAGCCTCTTGGCGTGGATGTTTATTTTATCGAATTTAATAAATATTTTAATCGCAAAGGCTTTTATCATGATGAGGGCGGTGAATATAAAGACAATGCTTTCAGATTTGCGTTCTTATCAAAAGCTGCAATGCAACTTGCCAAGGATTTGGAATTTAAACCAGATATAATTCATGTCCAAGATTGGCAAACTTGTTTCGTTCCTTATTATGTTAAAACTTCAAAAGATGAGTTTTTTAAAGACACAAAAACCGTTCTTACTATTCATAATATCGGATATCAAGGAATTTTTGAACCAGATGTATTAGATTATGCGGGAATTGCATTATCAGATTTCAATTCAAATGGTTTTGAAAGTTATGGAAAAACAAATTTGATTAAAGCTGGTATTGTTTATGCTGATAAAGTCAATACAGTAAGTCCAAATTATGCAAATGAAATCCTTGGGCCTGTTGGTTCTAATGGAATGGATTGGTATTTAAACCAAAAGAAAAATGATGTATCGGGTATCATAAATGGAATTGATACTGATTATTGGAACCCATCAAAGGATAAATCTTTGCCGATGAATTATGATGTAAATAATTTCAAAGAAGGTAAAGCAAAATGTAAAAAAGAAATTCAAAAAAGACTTTTCTTGGAAGAAAAAGAAAATGTTCCTTTGATTGCTTTTATTGCAAGATTTGCGGACCAAAAAGGCATTCATATGTTGGCTGAATGTATTGAAAATGTAATTAACACAATGGATTGCCAATTTGCAATTATTGGTTCTGGTGTTAAATGGGCCGAGGACTTTTTCGGAGGGTTAAGATTCAAATATCCATATCGTTACGGTGCTCATATTGGTTATCAAGAAGAAATGGCTCATTTATTAGAAGCAGGTGCAGATATTTTCTTGATGCCATCTATTTACGAACCATGTGGGCTTAATCAAATGTACAGCCAAGTATATGGAACTTTGCCAGTAGTAAGAGCAACAGGTGGTTTAGAAGATACAGTCATAAATTATAACGAACAAGAAGGTAGCGGAACAGGCTTTAAATTTAATGATATAAGTGCAAAAGCCTTGTATAATACGATCGGTTGGGCTGTTTCGACTTATTATGACAGAAGAGACCATTTCGATAATATGATAAAGCAAGCTATGTCTTTGGATTATTCGTGGAAAAGTTCTACGGAAAAATATTTACAACTTTATAATCAAGCATTGGATAAAAAATAATGATGAAAAAAGTAATTTTATTAATAATGATGGTTGTTTTTCCTGCGGTATCTTATGCGGGAGGAGAATTTGATATAGAAAACCTTAAAAAAGCATATAATGAAGAAAAATATTTAACTGCTTGGGACGGTTTTTATAACCTTGCCTCAGATAATATTCCAGAGGCGATTTATTATGTTGGTTTGATGAGTTTTTGGGGTAAGGGAAAGCCTAAAAATTATCCATATGCCTTAAATCGTTTTAAAAGTGCAGGCGATTATGGTTATACCGAAGGTCTTTATATGGCTGGGGTTATGAATCTTTTTGGAGTTGGTCTTAAAAAAGAAGGTTTCCAAGACGGTTATAAATATTTAAGAATAGCCGAGAATTTAGGGCATGAAAAAGCAAAAATTTTGGTGCCTTTTGCAAAAGAAAATTTGACACCAGAGCAAATTGACAGAGCAGAAGCAGAAGTTAAAAATTGGAAACCAAAAATACCTAAAACTCCAAATTAATTTGTTAAAGTAAAGAAGAAGGGTTATAAAAAAATCCTTCTTTTTTAAATATTAGGAATGTTAAAAAAATGAATACAGATGAATTATTTAAAAATTGGGAAGATTGTAAGCAAAAAAATCCTGATATGATTGATTTTTTCAATGATACCGAAGAGGAAATAATCGAAGAACTTTACCAAGCAAAGGACATAATTACTTATGATGATAAAAAGATAAAAGATGTTATTAAGGGTAAAAAACTTGATGATGTTAAAAGGGATATAATAAGAGAAGTAGGTGATTCATGTGTTTATGATGTTGAAATCAAAACAAATGATAAAGGCGAAACCTTATGCTCGGTTAATATTGATAATGTTGGGCTTTTTGTTGGCATAATAATGTTTAATCTTATATCGCTTTATCATTCGTTATGCGTTGAACATAAAAATCTTGTGCTTGACATAACTTTTGAACGCAAAGAATGGCAAAAAATATTCGAAGACGGAGAGCTTTTCGATATTTTATATGACATTTTTGAAAATGAAGGCATTGAAATTGATGCCAATGTTAAGAAAAAGGACAATAAAAAAGGAGGTAAATAAACCTCCTTTTTTTCATTTTTATAAAAACTATCCTTCTTTAACTAAGATATGTTTTTTCTTACCCATGGAAAGTTTAATGCTTCCGTCTTTGAAATCTTCCTTGCTAAGCATCAAAGCTTCATCAGTTACGGTTTCATCGTTTACTTTAATGCCATTGCCTTGTATTGCTCTTCTTGCTTCACCTTTGCTTTTTACGAGATTAGCAGTTACAAGCAAGTCTAAAATCCCAACTGGATTTGAAAAGTCAGCATTAACGCTTGGTAAATTTGCGTTTGATGACTTTTCTTCGAATGCTTTTATCGCTGTTTCACGAGCTTCTTTTGACTTTTCTTCACCATGGCAAAGTTTAGTAGCTTCATCAGCCAAAACTTTTTTAGCTTCGTTGATTTCGGAACCTTCAAGCTTTTCCAATTTTTCGATTTCAGAAATTGGAAGCTCGGTATAAAGTCTTAAAAAACGACCGACATCAGCATCTTCGGTATTTCTCCAAAATTGCCAATAATCATAAGAGCTTAAATTTTCTTCGTTAAGCCAAATTGCACCATTAACACTTTTGCCCATCTTTTCACCAGAAGATTTAGTAAGCAAAGGAATAGTAAGACCGAATAATTCCATTCCATCAACTCTTCTTGCAAGTTCGATACCGTTAACAATATTGCCCCATTGATCAGAACCACCAGTTTGAAGTTCGCAACCATAGTCTTTGGCAATTTTATAAAAATCATATCCTTGGAGCAACATATAGTTGAATTCAAGGAAAGTTAATGGTTGTTCTCTTTCAAGTCTTAATTTCACGGAATCATAACTTAACATACGGTTGATGGTAAAATGCTTACCAAAATCTCTTAAAAATTCGACATAGTTGAGTTCCAAAAGCCAATCAGCATTGTTAATCATTACCGCTTTGTTTGAGCCATTATTAAAGTCAAGGTATTTAGTAAAAACCTTTTTAATCCCAGCCATATTTGAAGCAATGATTTCTTTTGTCATCATTTGTCTTGAACTGTCTCTTCCAGAAGGGTCGCCAATCATAGAAGTTCCACCGCCCATCAAAACCAAAGGCTTATGTCCAAATTTTTGCATCCATCTAAGCAACATAATGGTAAGCAAGTTGCCAACATGAAGGCTGTTTGCGGTACAATCGTAACCATTATAAAAAGTAACGCTTTTTTCAGATAATTTTTTATCTAAGCCTTGTTCATCAGTAATTTGGTTAATAAAACCTCTTTCTTTTAATGTTTGTAAAATTTCACTTTTCATTTTTATCTAATTCCACTCTTTGTTTTTATTTATATTGCAATGTGTTTTTTGCCCTGAATAAATCGTTTTACCATTATTAAGGCTCTTAAATAATAATTTGTGACGACGCATCTTTCATGGTACATACACATTTGTTTTAATTTAATTTCCATATCTTTTTTGACAAGACTCCCCGAATTTAAAACAAGACCGCTTACTTTTAAGGTATCAATTTCTTTTGCGAAAAATTTAATGCCTTCGTCGATGTCAATTTCGAAAACGCCTCGAACTTCTTCTTCTTGTAATACATATTCATCAAGATTTTTTTCTGATTTATAAAAATAAGTATAAGAAAATTCGTTATTAAAATAATTGTCTTCTTCACGAATAGAAGTATGTTTGTAAATCCCAGCAAAAGTTAAATCCGAAAAATTAACATCAAGATTAAGTTCTTCTTTTAATTCTCTGACCCCATCTTCTGGGCTTTCACCACTCATTATATGACCTGCGGTGGAAATGTCAAAAAGCTCTTTTAACCCATCTTTTGACGGGCGAAGTTGAAGCAAAACTTTGTTATTTTTATTAACAATCCAACAATGAAAAGTTTTATGCCAATAGCCTTTTTTATGAGCCTCTGATTTACTTATTTTATAAGGTTCAATCGGTCTCATGTTAAGGTCGTAAATATCAAAATACTCCATACTTTTACCCGTCATTAATCTGATAACTCCCTGATTTCTTAGTTGTTTACAAGCTTTTCAAGCTTTCTTTGCCACCAACCTTTTTTCTTAGGCTTATTATCATCTTTTTTTTCACCATTTTCAGGAGCTTTTTCCTTAACTTCTTTAACTTCGGATTTTTCTTTAACAGGTGTAATTTTTTCTTCCTTTATTTCTTTTACTTCCTTATTAAATTCCTTTTTTACTTCATGGTTGTCTGTTTTTTCAACTTTTTCATTTTGTTGTTTAACAGGCTTTTTCTTATGTTGAGGTCTTTTATGGTTATTTGGTTTTTTATTTCCATCTTCTTGTTTAACCGCCACGGTTTCAGTTTTAATCTCGTTTATTTGTTCAGAACCTTTATCCAAAGGAGCTTTGTTTTCCACCTTTTCGCCTTCGGTTTTAGGAGCATTTTCTAAACTACCGTCTTTATTTTCAACAGTTTCGTTTTTCTTAAACTTATCACGATTTTTGTTTTTGAATTTGTTACGATTTTTCTTTTTTCTTATTTCGTCATTAGGTTTAGAGATAGCATTTTCTTCTTTTACTGTTTCTTCTTTTTTCTCGTATTTTACAGTCTCGATTTTTACTTCCTGAACAACATTTTCAGAAGGTTTTTTGCTAATAACATCACCTTCTGGTTTGTTTTCATTGTTTAAGTTGTTGTTATCAACTCTGTCCTTGTTGCGATTTTTCTTTTTCTTCTTTTTCTTTTTAAAAGGTTGATTATTCTCAGGATTTTGTTGATTTTCGACTTTGTTATTATTGTTGTTGGAATTTACATTATTTTTGTTGTTATTATCAAAATTGTTGTTTTGATTTTTAACTGGTTCTTCCTTTACCTCTTCTTTTTTATATTGTTGAGGTTGACCTTTTATTTTTAATTTTTCAAGGCGATAATCAAGGAAGCTTAAAATATGGTCATCAGCTTGAAGATTTATTTTAACAGAATATTTAGTTTCAAGAGCCAATAATTCTTCTCTTTTGTTGTTAAGAATGTGTAAGGCAAGAGAAGTTGGGACATAAATAGCCATTTCTTCCACTTTTCCTTTGATTGCTTCTTCTTCGAGCACTCTTAAAATGTAAACCCCAGCAGATTCAGAAGATCGGATAAGCCCACGGCCACGGCAATAAGGGCATTGATGATAATTGCTTTCAAGCACGCTTGAATGTCTTCTTTGTCTTGAAATTTCCATCAATCCAAAACCAGAAATTTTTCCAACTTGGATTCTTGCACGGTCTTTTTTCAATGCTTCTTTCATCTTGCGTTCAACGGCAAGGTTATTTTTTGCTTCGTCCATATCGATAAAATCAATTACGATAAGTCCGGCTAAATCTCTTAATCTTAATTGTCTTGAAATTTCTTCTGCTGCTTCTAAATTAGCTTTTAAAGCGGTTTCTTCAATAGAGCGTTCTTTCGTCGCACGGCCAGAGTTAACATCAATTGCCACCAAAGCTTCGGTTTGATTGATAACCAAATAAGCACCAGATTTAAGTTGGACATAAGGGCTGTGAATGCTTTCTAATTGGTTTTCGATTTGGTAATGATAAAATAAAGGGGTTACTTCCTTGTGAAGTGTCAATTTCTTTGCTTGCGTAGGAGATAACATTTTAAGATATTCTTTGGCATTTTTGAAACCTTCTTCCCCAGCGATTATTATTTCATCAATTTCTTTTGTGTAATTGTCTCGTAAAGATCTTTTTACAATGTTTCCTTCTTCCAAAACCAAAGCAGGAGCAATAGATTCCATGGTTAATTCACGAACCTTCATCCAACTTTTGATTAAGAAGTCATAATCCTTTTTAATTTCGGTTTTTGTGCGGTCTTTTCCAGCTGTACGAACGATAACCGACATTCCTTGTGGAATATCAAGTCCGTTTAAAATCTTTTTTAATTTTTGTCTGTCTTTTGAATTGGTGATTTTTTTTGAAATTCCACCGCCTTTAACATTATTAGGCATCAAAACACAATATCTTCCAGCCATAGAAAGATAAGTAGTCAAGGCAGCACCCTTATTTCCTCTTTCTTCTTTTACAACTTGGACAAGAACAACTTGATTTTTTCTTATAACTTCTTGGATTTTATAAGATTTAGCATAATTATGCTTAACTCTGATAAGTTCATCTAAATCAGATTCCAAAGCATTTTCAGGAATTGAAATTTCTTCGATTTCTTTTGTTTCGTTGTTGTTAAAAGGTTTTTTACCGCCTTTTTTGTTTTCTTCTTTTACTTCTTTTGTATCGGTAACAATTTCGTCAGAAGTATCTTCTTCCTCTTCTGTTTCTTCTGCTACTTTTAACATTTCTTCCTTGATTTTTTCCTTATCAGCAACAGGAATTTGGTAATAATCAGGATGAATTTCGTTAAATGCCAAAAAACCATGGCGATTGCCACCGTAATCAACGAACGCAGCTTGTAAAGAAGGTTCGACTCGAACGATCTTTGCTAAATAGATATTTGATTTAATTTGTTTTTTGATTGATGTTTCTATGTCTAAATCTTCAATTTTGTTCCCATCTAAAATCACAACTTTCGTTTCTTCTGAATGTGTTGTGTCGATTAACATTTTCTTTGTCATATATATAAAACTCCCACGGCCCAAGGGCTTTCCCTTGAAAGCAAAAATAATTGCTTGAAGAAAGAGCTTCATCACAAATAGCAGAACAAATTGCAACTCTCTGCCCATATTTTAGATTGTTGTTTAATAATCTATAATCTTTCATTAAAATAAAACTCTTTCCTTTTAAAACTTGTATAGCTAAAAATATAAAGCTATAAAGTATAAAATAACCATCTATTAATTAAAGAACAATATAATTATTATCATGATTAAAAAAATTATTTTAAGTTTATGCCTTTTTCTCTATTCTTCCCTTGCTTTTGCTGGGGTTGAGGTCAGTTCTTTAAGAATTGGAGAACACGATAATTCGATCCGAATCGTAATTGATTTGTCGGCTAAGGCGGAATATCAAGTGTTTCCTTTATCTAATCCTGACCGTTTAGTTATTGATATAAACAATTCTGATATATCCTTTAAAAGGTCTTCTTTGCCTAAGCCTTTTGGGGTTATTGAGGCGATAAGACTTGGTCAAGTTAAGGGAAGTTCACGAGTCGTTTTTGAATTTAACGAATCGATAAAACCAGCAAAAATTTTTATGCTTACTCCCTCTGGTGGTTTTTCTTACCGTCTTGTTATCGATGTCGCAAGGGCTGAGGATAAGGTTGACAACAATAAAGCGATAAATGACAAAAAGGAAGTTACCAAAAAACCTTTAATCGTAATTGACCCTGGACATGGTGGAAAAGACCCTGGTGCGATTGGTGTTTCGGGGATAAAGGAAAAAGTAATAACCTTGTCTGCGGGATTGGAATTAAGAAAACAATTGCTTGCAACTAATAAGTATGATGTATATATGACAAGAGATAAAGACGAAACTTTATCCTTAGGATCAAGAGTTAAAAAAGCAAGAGATAAAAAGGCCGATTTATTTATATCTCTTCATGCAGACAGTATAAGAAAATCAGGCACAAAAGGTCTTTCGGTTTATACTTTGTCAGACAGAGCATCAGATAAAGAAGCAGAAGCCTTAGCGGATAGAGAAAATAAAGCCGATATCATAGCGGGAATTGATTTGTCCGCCGAAGCACCAGAAGTAGTTGGTATATTGATTGATTTAGCAAGAAGAGAAACCATGAATTATTCAGGACAGCTTGCAAATTTATTGGTACAAGAATTAAGAAAAGAAGTAACAACTTTGCCAAATACTCACCGTTCAGCGGGGTTTGCGGTTTTAAAGGCTCCTGATATACCTTCTGTGTTGCTTGAAATGGGTTATCTTTCAAACAAAGATGAGGAAAAGCTTTTAAAACGAGCTGATTACAGAAAAAGATTATTAGAAGCAGTGGTCGATGGTCTTGATAATTATTTTGACCAAAAATCATTGGCTTTTTAACATTAAAATTGGTAAATTAAACATATGAAATCTATATTCAAATTAAGTCTTTCTTTTATGTCTTTTTTGTTTTTTGCAACTATTATGGGTGGTTGTATAGCAATAGGCGTGCTTCTTTATTACAGTAAGGGTTTGCCAGATTACAGGCAGTTAGAGGTTTATACCCCAGCCGTAACAACAAGATTTTATGCAGGAGATGGAAGACTTTTGGCAGAATACGCTTCGGAAAAAAGGGTGTTTTTACCAATTGATGATATACCTTTTATTGTAAAACAAGCCTTTATTTCAGCCGAAGATAAAAGGTTTTATTCTCATTCTGGGCTTGATCCAATTGGTCTTCTTCGTGCGATGCTTTCTAATATCAATAATTTAAGAAATAATCGCAGAATGGGTGGGGCATCAACGATTACTCAGCAAGTTGCAAAAAACTTTTTGCTTACCAACGAACGCTCGATTGAAAGAAAAATTAAGGAAGCAATTATTTCTTTTCGTATGGAAAAAGCTTTTACAAAAGATCATATTTTAGAGCTTTATTTAAACGAAATATATCTTGGTGGCGGTTCATATGGTGTTGCTGCTGCTGCTATGTATTATTTTAACAAATCTGTTGAAGAATTAACCGTGGGTGAGGCGGCTTTTTTGGCGGCTCTTCCAAAGGCTCCTAAT
>JAKJEU010000051.1 GCA_022705265.1 Pseudomonadota bacterium
TTATCGATATCAAAATTAGCATCAGTAAAGCGATTTTTAGCAGATGTATTTTTGCTGTCCAAAATGCTAAGACAATTTCTTACCGCTTCCATCATAGGGACAAGCTCATGAGATGGGATTTGATATTCGTTTTTATTTGCCAAAGTCCTTGTTATTTGTGCATCGGACAAACCTCTGTCAACCAAGGGTATTAAATCAGACATCAAATTATCAAGAAAACCTTTTACTTGTTCTTCGCTGAATGCAACTTCTCTTACCTCGATTATATTTGCATCCTTCATATCCAATTCTTTATGCCAATCAAAAGCGTTATTAAGAGCTCCTTGTTTTTCCAGCAACCTATCCAAATCGCTTCTTTGTTTTACATCTTCGATATATTTATAATCGTCTTTATACGAAAGAATATCTTGGATTTGGTCAAGCGATTGATAAGCTTGTTCATATTCGGATAATTTAGAATGCATTTCCTCCATAACTCTTTTTGCTTCGTCACGGATACCTTGCAATTCTTCTTGATTTTCTTCTATTTCTTTTTCTTTTTTGCGTTTTTCTTCAAGCTCTTTTTTCTTCTGAGCCTCTAACTTCTTTTTTTCATCTTCTTTTGATTTTAATTTTTTAGCCTGCTCTTCGCTTGCCATTTTCTTTTGCTTTTCATCAAGTTCAAGCTTTTTCTTACGCTCGTCCATGATTTTTTTAATAGCTTTAAGGTCTTTTTCCTCAAAATCCACTTCTTTGCCATCGATTATGACTTTTTTGACCTCTTTATTAAGCTTCTTTTTCAAAAAAATCTTTTTAAGTAAACCTAACTTACCCTTATCAAGGTCTGAAATGTTATCCGATTCTTGGGATTTTGACATCAAATAAACATTAACCAAAACAATAGTTATAAATAAAATAACCAATGCGCAAATGAATAAAAACGCATAAGCCCTTGCCGGAGTAGAAAAAAGTGAAATAAATCCTTGTAACATGTGTTTGCCTTATTTATATATTAGTTATATTATATTTTAATATCGTAATTTAAACAAAGAAAAAAATGGGTTATTTAGACAAAAAGAAAAAAGAACAGAAAAAACAATTAGCTTTATGGATTTTAACCTTCATAATTCTGATTATATCTTTATTTGGTATTATAACAACAAATGGGCGGTTTGTCGATTATGTAATAAGTTATAGACCTTTATATCTTTATATTTCCATAATTCTTTTTATATCAAGCATTTATCTTTTAAACCTTAACACTTGTCTTATACTTTTGCTTTGCATTGTTATAAATTTTGGACAAATCGCGTCAAAAAGCAATCTTTTTGAGGAGGTTTACGACCCTAATGAAATTTGGACTGAACCAATTATTAAAAAAATCGCTCTTACAAAAATAAATGGTAACAAAACAAGCTATGTCAAAATAAACGATTATTTAAGAGAAAATAACCCAGATTATATTGTGGCTTTAAACGCGGTTGACATTGATTTTATCGAAAATTTAAAGCTTAATTACGGCAATTTCAAAGTCGAAAACAACATCGCCCTATTTTCAAAAGATGAATTCATAGAAAGCGGTTATAACAAAGAAAACAATTCCGTTTGGGCAAGATTTATGACAAATAATGGCGTTAAATATGCCATCATTGTTACTAATCAAGAAAAAAATTATAACCTTAATTTATCTGACCAAGTTGCGGAAATGACTAATCGTTTTGACGAGCCCGTAATCTTGGTGGGAGGCTTTAATATAACGCCTTGGAGTTACAAAAGCCTTCCTTATTTTGAAAGCTCTTTTAAAACCAACATTTTAGACGGCAATTACCCAAGCCATTTAATAAATTTATTAAAAAAACCGATGGATTATATTTACACCCATGACGGAATTGATATAATAAATCAAGAAATCGGAGAAGATAACGGATCTCGTTATTTACCGGTATTATCAACTATAAGTATTAGGCCTATATAACATGAAAAAACCAGAATTACTTCTTCCAGCAGGAAGCACAGAAAGACTTAAAAGCGCAATTTTATACGGAGCAGATGCAGTTTATGCAGGTCTGCCAGGATTTTCTTTAAGAAGCACTGAAAATGCAGAAATTGATTTTTCCGATATAAAAGCAAATGTCGAATATGTTCATGCTCATGGTAAAAAGATTTATTTGACTTTGAATTTGTTTGCAAAGGATAAGGAATTTGAAAACCTTCCGAAACTTCTTGATATTGTCAAAGAAATTAAACCAGACGGATTGTTAATTGCTGACCCTGGGGTTTTTCATTTTGTAAAAGAATATGGCATTGAAACTCCCTTGTTTGTTTCAACCCAAGCGAATGTTTGCTCTTCTCATTCTGTTAAATTCTGGCAAAAAATGGGAGCAAGCCTTTGCGTTATGGCTCGTGAACTTTCATATGACGACATAAAAATCATAAGACAAGAATGTCCTGACATGAAGTTAGAAATGTTTGTTCATGGTGCAATGTGCATCAGTTATTCTGGCCGTTGCTTGATTTCGGCTTTCATGGCTAATCGCAGCGCTAATCGTGGAAAATGCGCTCATTCTTGCAGATGGCATTACAAAGCTCACTTAATCGAAGATGAAAGAGCCGATGAAACTTATGTAATGGAAGAAGATGAACATGGCTCATATCTTATGAATTCAAAAGACATGAATTTAATGCCTTTTATTGAAAAAGTTTTGGATTTAGAGCTGGATACTTTGAAAATTGAAGGAAGAAACAAATCAGAATTTTATGTTTCAACCGTGGCAAGAGCTTATCGCCAAGCCATTGACAATTACATGAATAACGGCAAAGATTTCGATACCACCCCATATTTAGAAGAGCTTAACACTTTGCATAATCGAAGCTATACCGACGGATTTTTTAACGGTGCTCCAAACCAAAATGCTCAAAAATATGAACATACAAGAAGCTCTTCTGATTATCTTTATGCTGGATTTATCAAAGAAGTTAAAGAAGACGGCTTTGTATTTTTCGTTAAAAACAAGCTTTTCAAAAATGATGAAATTACTTTTTTATGCCCAAAATCCTTAAAAAATGTTATACTTTGTCTTAAAACAATAAGAATTACGGGCAAAAAGCAAAACGATGATGCTATGGAAGTTTCCCCTTCTCCACAAGGTTCGGAAATCTTCATCAAATATTCTGATTTTAACGAAGATGTAAAAGAATTATTGCCAGAATTGTCAGTCGCAAGAAAGGTTAGAAATTATTAGATAATAAGGAAATAACATTTGAGAAAAGTCTTTTTACTTTTTATATTTTTCATTATATCAAATCTTGCTTATGCCGATTTTCGGTATGACTTTATCGGAGTTGTTGAAAAAAGTTTAAACAGTGACGACATGGTTGCAAGATTGATGTTTAAATCGGAAAGCTCGGATAAGTTTGAATCCTTTTCAACCAATCCTGACGCCGATTTTAAAAAAGAATATAATAAATATCCTGAAAGACTTTCTTCATATTATTTTGATAAAGATGGATTGATAAAAAAATCTTTAAAGGTTGGTAAACCTTATGATTATAAAAATGCTTCTGATGTCGGAACATATAAGGCAAACACTAATGACGATGGTTTATATTTGCTTTTAAATTCAAGAAAGCCTGAAATTTTAAAATTTAAACCCATCAAACCTTCGCTTAACTTTGATGAGCTTTTATCAAAAAATGAAGAATTAAAAAATGTAATTGCTCCCTTAATCGAAAAACAAGAAACAGAGTATAGCAATGAAATATTATCCTATAAAATTGCAAACCGAAGTTTTGAAATAATAATTCTTAATTTCAAGTTTTTCGAAAAAGAAAATAATAAAAACCTTATTTTTGCTTTTATAAAAGACCAAGAAGAGCTTAAAAAAGCATTTTATTATGAAAATTTGGATTATATAAATCTTATTTATGCTATGGATTTTTATAATAACAGTAATATTAAATTATTACTTAAAGGAGAAAATGATAAAAATGTTTTATATTCCCTGTTCGACTTAAAGACCAACAAAACCGAGAGTTTTATTTATGCAAAGCCTTAAAATTATGATCATATTTTTTATTAAATTTTTATTTTTCTTTTATCTTTTCTTAATCGCATCACTTTATATCTTTCAAAGACAACTCATTTTCAAAGGCTCATATTCGAATTTAAAGTTTGTTAACGAAAATAATTTTAAAAAAATCCACCTTACAACCGAAGATGGTGTGAATATTTATGCTTATATCAAAGAAGCCGAAACAAAATCAGACAAGGCCATAATAATTTTTCATGGTAACAATGATTTGGCTGGAAATGCCTTGAAAAGACATATAGAAAACGGCTTTGATGATGTGGATTTTGATTTAATTGCAATTGAATATCGCGGTTATGATGAAATTAAACCTTTTACACCCTCACAAGACAATTTAATAAAAGATGTTAAGTCATTAATTCCTTTGTTTAAAAATTACAAAAAAATTGTTTTCAAAGCCCACTCCATCGGAAGCTTTCCTGCGATTGCTTTATCAAAATTTTATAATCCTGATGCAATTATTTTGGAAGCCCCGCTTTATAATATGATAAAGCCTGCAAGCAAGGTTGCTTTTTTCATGCCTTTTAAACTCGTTAACGCTGTTTTAAAAGAAAAATTCGAAAACAACAAAATTGTAAAAGATATACAATTTAATCAAGCTCTTGTTCTCCATTCAAAAGATGATAAAACCATTGATTTTAATGACGGAAAAGCTCTTTTTGATTTGATAAATGCAAAAAACAAAAAATTCAAAGAATATGAAAATTATGGTCATAACGACATCGTAAAATATGATTACGAAGACATAAAAGAATTTTTAAAAGGAATATAAATAAAATGAAATATATTGATTTACATGTTCACAGCTCTGTATCAGATGGCTCATATTCTCCAAGCAATAACCTTATCCGACCACGACACAATTGATGGCTTAAACGAAGCTGAAACAAAAGCAAAAGAAATTGGGTTAGAATTTATCAAAGGAATTGAATTAAGTTGCCTTCACAAACCAAATAACCGCAGCGTTCACATTTTAGGGTTGTTTTTAAAAGACCTTGATGCATTAAAGCCTGCGATAAAAAAAGCAAGCGATATGGTAAATGAAAATATTCCTATCAATGTTAAAGAATTCAATGAAAAACTTGGGGTTAATATAACAATAGAAGAAGCAATGGAAGTTAAATCTCTTCACACCTTGCTAATTAAAAAAGGTTATGCTTCAAGCTATCCTGAAACACTCGCACTATGCAAAGAAAAAGGTGTTAATTTCAAATGGTCTGGACTTGATGTCGAATTGCAAAGGAACTTGACTTAATCGTAAGCGGTGGTTCGGACTTCCACGGTGAATATTATCCCGAAGAAAAATTTGGAAAAGGAAAAAGCAAAGATTTTCTTACTCCTTACAGCGTTTTAGAAAACATGAAAAATAAAATAAATGAAAGAAATAAAATGGAATATGTTGATTTACACACTCATACTTATCATTCTGATGGTTATTATTCACCAAGCGAAGTGGTTGAACTTGCAAATAAAATCGGACTTAAAGCCATAGCCATGACCGATCATGATAGTGTTGCTGGACTTTTAGAGGGTGAAGCAAAAGCAAAAGAGCTAGGTTTGGAATTCATCAAAGGTGTTGAAATATCTTGTCTCCACGAACCTTTACAAAAAACCGTCCATGTATTGGGACTTTTTATAAAAGATGTGGAAAAATTAAGCCCAGTAATTGACAAAGTAAACGCATTAAGGGACGAAGCAAATATAAGTGATGCCAAACAATATAACGAATTATTTGGGCTTGATATTAATGCCGATGACCTTAAAAGATGCCGTTTTGTTCATAAAATAATCGTTGATAAGGGATATGCTTCTGATTATCCTTCTCGCCGTCCAATGAAGGAAAAAGTAAACCATAAAAAATATGGCGCAAGTGTCAAAGAAGCAATCGAATGTATCCATAATGCAGGTGGAATTGCCATCATGGCTCACCCTTCGACTTTGTTTTTGAAGGACGAAGAACTTTTCAACCTTATCAAATCTTTTAAAGAAATGGGGCTTGATGGTTTGGAATGCATTCATGTAAGACATGATTTAAAAAAAGTTCCTTTTTATATGGACATTGCCAATAAACTTGGCTTAATCATAAGCGGAGGTTCGGATTTTCACGGTAAATATAAGCCTGATGAAAGCTTTGGTAAAGGAAAAGGCGAAACTTTCCTTGTTCCTTATGAAATATTGGAAAATATGAAAAAAAGATTATAAAAGTTATAAAAAAGGTCGAGAAAATTAAAAATCCCGACCTTTTTTATTAATTTGATAAAAATAATTTTATCCCAAAGCAAGCATAACAACGCCTGTTGTAAGTAAAACCGCACCGACCCCTGCAATCCATGACAACTTTTCGCCCAAAAACAAAACAGCAATCACAATCGCAAAAACCACGCTTAATTTATCAACCGGAGCAACTTTTGAAACTTCTCCGTGTTTTAATGCAAGAAAATAAAATATCCATGACAAAGCCCCTGCTATACCGCTTAAACAAATAAAGGTTAAAGCTTTGTAATTTGTCATAATTTCATTAACCAAACCCGTCTTGTTTTGAGCCACAACAACCCCGCATAAAAACAAAGCCATTATAACCCCACGAATAGCAGTCGCAGCATTTGAATCAATTCCTTTTAAGCCTATTTTACCAAAAATCGCAACCAAAGCCGCCGAAACAGCCGCAAGTAATGCATAAACAAGCCATAAATATTTTTCAACCATATCAATTATTTCCTTAATTTTTTAACCAAAGCAATTAATGAATTTGTTGAAACATCATGGGCTTTGATTTCATCTTCAACTTTAAGTTCAGGCAAGATTTTGTTAGCCAATTGCTTACCAAGTTCAACACCCCATTGGTCATAACTGTTTACATCATAAATCACACCTTGGACAAAGATTTTATGTTCATACATTGCAATCAACATACCCAAATAAAATGGATTCATTTCTCTTACAACAATTGTATTTGACGGACGATTTCCGCTAAATTCTTTATGCTTTTGGATTGTTTCGTCTTTTACACCTTCTGCCTTTACTTCTTTGATAGTTTTACCTTTCATCAAAGCCTCTGATTGAGCCAAAACATTAGCAAGCAAAATTTCATGATGTTCGCCAGTTTCGTTCAAAGATTTAGCAGGAGCAATAAAATCACAAGGGATTAAATGAGTTCCTTGGTGGATTAATTGATAAAAAGAATGTTGTCCATTTGTGCCAGGTTCACCAAATAAAATTGCTCCGGTAGGGTAATTTACCTTTGTTCCATTTTTTGTAACTCCTTTACCGTTGCTTTCCATATCTGCTTGTTGCAAATAAGCTGGTAAACGGTGTAAATATTGGTCATAAGGCAATACCGCATAACTTTCGGCTTTAAAAAACAAAGTATACCAACAACCAAGCAAACCAAGCATTACAGGTATATTTTTATCCATTGGAGCGTGCAAGAAATGTTGATCCATAGCATAAGCGCCTTCTAACAACCTTACAAAATTATCAAAGCCGACTGCCAAACAAATTGAAAGACCGATTGCAGACCATAAAGAATATCTTCCACCTACGAAATCCCAAAATACAAACATATTAGCAGTATCAATTCCGAATTTTTCAACTTCATGAGCATTGGTTGACAACGCAATAAAATGATTTTTAACCGCTTCTTCGCCCAAAGCATTAACCAACCAATATCTTGCAGTCCTTGCATTTGTCAAAGTTTCTTGGGTGGTGAAAGTTTTTGATGCAACAATAAACAAAGTAGTTTCAGGGTTAAGTTTGTTTAAGGTTTCCACCATATGAGTTCCATCAATATTTGAAACAAAATGAGAATTTATGTTTGGCTTTTTGTATTTTTTCAAAGCCTCGACCACCATCACAGGACCCAAATCAGAACCACCAATACCGATATTTACAACATCTGAGATTGGTTTTCCGGTTGCACCTTTAAACTCTCCTGAAATGACTTTGTTTGAAAAGTTTTCCATCTTGTCCAAAACCGCATTAACCATAGGCATAACATCTTTACCATCAACATAAATCGGAGAATTTCCACGATTTCTTAATGCTGTATGTAAAACCGCACGATTTTCGGTGGTATTAATTTTTTCACCACTGAACATATCTTTGATGGATTTTTCCAAACCTTTTTCTTTTGCCAAATCATCAATGCGATTTTTCGAATAATCCACATAAAAATCGTTAAGATTAAGGCTGAATTTGCCAAATCTGTTTTCGTCTTTTTCAAACATATCTCTCATATGCTTGTCTTTTATTTTATCAAAATGTTTTGAAAGTTTTTTATATGAAGATAATTCGGTTAACATATTTTTCTCCTAATTTTTTTTGCCTACAATTGTGAATAAAAGTTTGTTTTCATCAAAAAGATATTTGGAAATTCTTTTCAAATCCTCTAACGATACTTCCTCGATTTTTTGATTATAATCTGTAAAATAATTTATGCCAAGATTTTGTATTTGAATGCTTGCTAAAATCGCTGACAAAGTGCTGGACGAATTAAATTTAAAAGGATAAGAACCTATTAAATAATCCTTTGCTTTTTGTAATTCTTCTGGTGATACAGAATCAGTTTTCATCTTTTTAAATTCATTTTTTATCAAATCAATGGCTTTTTCAACATTTCCAGCACCCGTCGAAGCATACCCCATAATAAGAGGAGCATTTTCATAAACATCCAGCCAAGTTGAAATTGAATATACAAGTCCTTGTTTTTCCCTGATTTCTTTTACAAGTCTTGAAGAAAAACCACCACTTCCCATTATATAATTTAAAACCAAAGCACCATAATAATCTTTATCCTTGCGTTTTATGCCGTCACTGCCAAACAAAATAACTGATTGAGGCGAATTATAATCAACCTTTATCATTTTATTATCGCTCAAAGCAACCTTTGTTTCA
>JAKJEU010000241.1 GCA_022705265.1 Pseudomonadota bacterium
AAGCAATCAAATGTCATTTTTGGGTCTTGATAAAGTTTCGTCCGATTTTGAATTGGTGGAAATCGAAGATAAAATTGAAAGGTCCATGACAAATCATGAAAAGTTAGAGCTTGAAAAGAAAGTGGTTGGTTTCTTTTTATCCGATCATCCTTTGAAAAGTTACGAAAAATTGTTTAAAAAAATGCGTCTTAATA
The DNA here is from genome assembly GCA_022705265.1 of Pseudomonadota bacterium. GTDB lineage: Bacteria > Pseudomonadota > Alphaproteobacteria > JAKJEU01 > JAKJEU01 > JAKJEU01. The sequence goes on from JAKJEU010000241.1 coordinate 195, forward strand.
AATCGACTGATATCAAGGAAATGGTTAAATTTAATCCTGATGGTGCTCGATTTAAGTTGGGTGTTATTATTACAAAGATGAAAAAACGGATAAATAAAAGGAATGAACCTTTTTATCTTATCACTTTTGCGGATATGTTTTCCGAATTTGATGTGTTTTGCTTTAACGATGTTTACAAAGCTAATAAAGAGGCGATTGAATCTGGTGAGCCTTTGTATATAATAATATCAGGCAAGCTAAACGAAGAGGGTACAGAAAGGCTTAATATCCACGCAATCGAAAAATTAAGCGAGGCAGGAAGCAGAGCAAGTGATGGAATTTTGGTTAATTTAAAGGCAAAAGAAGTAATCACGGATTTAATTGATGTGTTAAAGGTTGATGGAGACGGTAAAAACCAAGTAATCATATCGGTATTAACAAAATATTCAAACCGAGAGTTAAAAGTTGAAATTCCTCTTAAAAAACATTATTATTTACAAGCTGGAACTCTTGATAAACTAAGAAGTATAAACGGAATTGAAATAGAAGAATTATGAGTGTAAAAGAAAAAATCGTAAACGAAGAGCTTAAAGAAGCAATATCAACAAGATATTTATCTTATGCTGTGTCAACCATTGCTGGAAGAGCATTTCCAGATGTAAGAGATGGGCTTAAACCTGTGCATCGTCGTATTTTATATGCGATGAGAGAGCTTAAACTTGATGAAAAATCAGGCTTTAAAAAATGCGCAAGGGTTGTGGGCGATGTTATGGGTAAATATCACCCTCATGGCGATGCGGCAATTTATGATGCAATGGTGCGTTTGGCTCAAAGTTTTGCTTCAAGATATCCTTTGGTTGATGGCCAAGGAAATTTTGGTAACATTGACGGGGACAGCCAAGCTGCGATGAGGTATACCGAGGCAAGATTAACCGAAAATGCTTCATTATTAATGGAGTTTTTGGACGATAATACGGTCGATTTCAAAGAAAATTATTCTGGTGAAGATGTTGAACCGATTGTTCTTCCTGCGGCTTTTCCTAATTTGCTTGCAAATGGAACCGAAGGTATTGCGGTTGGTATGGCGACTTCTATTCCTCCACATAATTTGGGCGAACTTTTTGATGCTTTGCTTTTTATTATCAAAAATCCTTTATGTCTTGTAAAAGATTTGATGAAATTTGTAAAGGGACCTGATTTTCCTACTGGTGGGGTTATAATTGATGATAAGGCTTCTATTTTAGAAACTTATGAAACTGGTAAAGGTAAGATAAGGCTAAGGGCAAAATGGGAGAAGGAAGAACTCTCTCATGGGCTTTATCAAATTGTTATTACGGAAATTCCTTATCAAGTCAAAAAATCTGATTTGATCGAGGCGGTGGCAAAATTGTTGATTGATAAAAAACTCCCTTTATTATCAGATGTAAGGGACGAATCAGCCTCGGATATAAGGATAGTTTTAGAGCCAAGGTCAAGGTCGGTTGACGCCGAAGCCTTGATGGAAAGTTTGTTTAGGCAAACTAAAATGCAAACGACATATTCTTTTAACATGAATGTTTTGGACAAAGGAGTTGAGCCAAAAGTCATGAATTTAAAAGAAGTATTAGAGGCTTTTATTGCTCATCGTTTGGATGTTTTAATAAGAAAG
>JAKJEU010000242.1 GCA_022705265.1 Pseudomonadota bacterium
GTGAAAGGGTAAGAAAAATTGAAGCCGAAGCAAAAACAGTTGTTGATTCAATTAATCTTAAAAAAGAAGAGTTAAAAGCAGCATCAGAAGTAATTTCAAGCAAGATTAAAGAAATAAGTGGTGTTGTTGCGGATAACTTTAACATGATTGAAAAAGGTTCTGTTAACGCAAATAACCACATGAATTCGGTCAAAGATAATTTAATCATTCATGCCGAAGAACTTTATGAAATTGCAAACAAAGTCGCAATGAATACAAGATTGAGTGAGGCAAATATTGCTGATAAATGTAATTATTTGATTAATGCTTCTGACGAAATGCTTGCAAGATCAAAAGAAATTGGAGCTAACTTTACAAATGTTAGTGAGAAATTCTCAAAAGATACTTTAAGTGCGATTGAAAATGTTGATACAGCAAATAGCAAGGTTCAAAAGTTAATTGTTGAAATTGAAGAAGTTTCATCAAAATCTGTATCTTCTGTTGAAGAGGTTAAGGGTGTTGTTAAATCTCAAACCGACGAAATTATGGAATCTTCAAAACAAGTGGTTGTTTCAATGAAGGATATTGCAACCGAACTTAAATCTCATTTTGATGTGTTAAAAGATTCATCGATTGTAAGTAATGATAATATAAAATCGGTTGGAAATAATATTGTTTCTCAATCCGAACAATTAAATAAGATTACGGCAAATGCAAAAGAAGCTTTTGATGGATTGAACCAAATTATGAAAAATAATACCAAAGATTTGGATCAAGCATCACTTAATTCTTCAAGACAGTTAAAGGCGATTACCGAGGGTGTGATTGAACTTTCAAAATCTTTCGAAGATGTTGCAAAACGCGGAACTTCTTTGGTTAAGGGTGTAAGTGAAGATTTCAGAGAAACTATTGCTAATATGAGTGAAAACTCTGAAAAAATTTCACTCAATATCAAAGATGCTGGCGAAAATGTATTTAAGCATGCTGATGCACTTGATGGTACGGCAAAGGCTGTGTCATTAAGGTTGTCAGAGATTTTAGAAGTAATTACTGCAAATTCTTCTGCCTTGGCTGATATCAGTGATAAAGCGATTACAAGTGCTGAAAAGCTTGAAGAATCAGTTGGCGAACAAGTAAATGTATTAATTGATGTTTCAAAAAGAGCTGATAGCCATGTAAAAGAGCTTGAAAATAGATTAAAAGAAGCAACCCAAGATCGGTTCTTAAAAGAAGCAAGTTTAATATTTGAAAAACTTAAATCAATGTCCGTCGATATCACAAGGGCATTTACTCCTGAGGTTGAAGAAGAGCTTTGGAAAAAATATTATGAAGGCGACCATTCTTCCTTTATGAGACATCTTGCAAAAATTTTAGATAAAAAGAAGATTGCAAATCTTAAAAAGAACTTTGAAAAAGATGAAAAGTTTAGGGAAATTGTGATTTCTTATATGTCTGAATTCGAACTTATTTTATCAAAAGCAAGAAGTTCTGAAAGAGCTGATGTGTTGATTGCTATATTAACTGGTTCTGATGCGGGAAGACTTTATATGGTGCTTGCAAGGGCTTTAAGTTCTAAGGATAATTAATGTAATGGTTAAAAAAACGATTGGTATGTCAGAAGAAAGTTTAAATAAATTGGTTGAATATTTTAAATATAACCATAAAGAGGAGGGGTTTATTAAAAATCTTCCTGAACTTGATTTAAATGACTTAAATTCTGAATGGTTTTTTACAAATCTTTATAAAATTTATGAAAAGGTAAGAGGCGGAAAATAAATAATTAATCGCAATAAAAAAAGGCTTAGATTTTAATTTCTAAGCCTTTTTTATTT
>JAKJEU010000243.1 GCA_022705265.1 Pseudomonadota bacterium
ATTAGGCGTCAAAAAATTTGGCGGCGAAAAGGTTATCCCAGGAAACATTATCATCAGACAAAGAGGAACTAAGTATAATCCAGGTGAAAATGTTGGAATTGGTAAAGACCACACATTATTTGCTTTAACAGAAGGCGAAGTTGTATTCACAACAAAAGCAAACAGCAAATTGTTTGTTTCTGTACAGTAATTTTTTAAAAGTTACTAGCCTTTTAAAGTGAAGTTTGCAATAATTAAGGAGGGATTAATCTCTCCTTATTTTGCTATTAGAAAGAAAGAAAGTTTTTATGAAGTTTTTAGATCAGGCAAAGATATATATTAAAGCAGGTGATGGTGGAAGAGGATCTTCTGCATTCCGTCATGAAAAATATATCGAATATGGTGGTCCTTATGGCGGAGATGGCGGTAAGGGGGGCGATGTTATATTAAGAGCCGTTCCAAATCTTAATACTTTGATTGATTTTCGTTATAAACAACATTTCAAAGCCGAAGTTGGCGAAGGTGGCATGAGTAAACAATGCACTGGTAAAGGCGGGGACGATTTAATTATCAATGTTCCTGTTGGTACTGAAATTTTGGCCGAAGATGGCGAAACCATAATTGTTGATATGGATAAAGAAGGCAAAACTTTTACCATCGCAAAAGGTGGAGATGGTGGTTTTGGTAATTGCCATTATAAAACTTCTACTAACCAAGCTCCAAGAAGGGCTGACCCAGGATATCCTGGCGAAGAAATTTGGGTTTGGTTAAGGCTTAAAATCATTGCCGAGGTTGGATTGCTTGGCTTTCCTAATGCTGGTAAATCTACATTTTTATCTGTGGTAAGTAATGCAAAACCTAAAATTGCTGATTACCCATTTACAACACTTCACCCAAATCTTGGTATTGCTAAAATCCATGACGAGGAAGTGTTAATTGCTGATATCCCTGGATTAATCGAGGGAGCATCAGAAGGTGCAGGTCTTGGGGACAGATTTTTAAAACATGTGGAAAGGTCAAAGACTTTGTTACATATTGTCGATATTACTGCCGAAGATCCTGTGAAAAATTATAAAGCTATAAGAAAAGAACTTAAAAAGTATAGCTTAACTTTGTTTGAAAAGCCCGAAATCATCGCGTTGAATAAAATTGATGCTATTGGTTTGGACGAGGCAAAAAAGATTCAAGCAAAGTTAAAAAGATCTTCGAAAAAGGAAGTGTTTTTAATATCTGCCGTTGCTAAGCAAGGAATTTCTGATTTGCTCTTGTCTGTTAAAAAGATGATAAGAAGTAAAGAAGAAATGGAAAATGATTGATATTAAAAAATATGTAAAAAACTCTAAAAGAATTGTTGTAAAACTCGGCTCATCATTAATTGTTGATGAAAAAAGCGGAAAAATAAAGGAAAAGGAATTAAGGTCCATATGCGAGGATTTGATTTCTTTGCACAAAAACGGTCATGAAATAGTAATTGTAAGTTCAGGAGCGGTGGCTCTTGGTTGCAATAAGCTTAACATGAGCAAAAAAGAAGCCTTAAAGGTAACTCAAAAACAATCTTTGGCTGCTATTGGTCAAATTTCGTTGGTTCGTGCTTATCAAGATATTTTCAAAGAATTTGAGATTAATGTTGCCCAAGTATTACTTACTTTGGAAGATTCTGAATGCCGTAAAAAATACTTGAATGCAAGAAATACCTTAGACAGTCTTTTGAAAATAAATGTAATTCCTGTAATCAATGAAAACGATACGGTTGCGACAAGTGAGATTAAATTCGGCGATAATGACAGACTTTCGGCAAGAGTTGCTCAAATGGCGGGTG
>JAKJEU010000244.1 GCA_022705265.1 Pseudomonadota bacterium
CCCTGTTTCTTCTTTTACTTCTCGAATTGAACAAGCTTCGATTTTTTCAAACATTTCAAGATGACCTCCTGGAAGAGCATAAAATCCTTCGCCAATAGAAGCCTTTCTTTTCCCCATTAAAAATTGATTTTTATCATTAAAAACAAAAACTCCAACCCCTACTCTTACAACTTTTTCCATAATTACTACCTCTTCTTTAATTTCAAATGCGGATATCATTTTTTCAACATAAAAATCAACAAAAAAATTTTGTTTTATATAAATAAATTGATTTACACATTTTTAAAAATCATCTTAAAATTTATAATTGAAAATAACAAAATTTAAAAGGAATTAAAATGAAATCTTTATACATTTGCAAACCAGACTTTCCCTCTGATCTAATCCCATTGCTTGAAAAAAAATATAAAATAACTGCAAGACCTAAGGATAAGGGATATCAAACAGAAGAAGAGCTTTGTGAAACTGCAAAACAATATGATGGCATGATTGTTGCGGCAAAATATAATCAAGTAACCAAAAAAGTTTATGACGCATTAAATGGTAAAGATTTTATTCTTGCTACTGTTTCTGCTGGATTTGACCATATTGATGATGCTTTTTTAAATAATGAAAAAATAAAAATGTTAAGCCTTACTGGCGCTAATGCTTTGTCTGTTGCTGAACATACGATTACTTTGATGCTTTCAATTTACAAAAAAATCGCAATTTCAAACAAGGCGATGTTTGATGGAACAGGAAGAAAAGGTATTGGAGCATTACCTAACGAAGTAAGTGGCAAGGTTTTGGGGGTTATTGGCGCTGGATTTATTGGCAAAAAAGTAATTGAATTTGCAAAAGCTTTTAACATGAAAATTTTATGTTATACCGTTGGACTTCCTGAAAACGACCCTCTTAATAACCAAGTTGAAATGTGCTCGGTTGAAAGAGTTTTAAAAGAAAGCGATGTTGTCACCATTCACACTCCTTTGAATAAAGAGACTGTAAACTACCTTAATCGCGAAAGACTTTCGTTGATGAAGCAAGGAAGCATTTTACTTAACACTTCAAGAACAAGATTGGTTGATTACAAAGCCTTAGCTGACCTTATGAAACAAGGTGTTATCAGAGGTGCTGGGCTTGATATTGACGATGACGAAACCGAAATCATTAATCTTTTAAGAGAAATCGATAATGTTATTTTAACCCCTCATGTGGCAGGTGTTACCGTTGAATCAGTAAGACAATCTCATGAGCAAATTGTTGAAAAACTACTCGCTCTTTAAAACACATTAAAAAAACAAATTAAAGCCTCGATTAATTTCGGGGCTTTTTTTGTAATAGACAAAATTTTAAAAATACTGTATAATTTATGGAATAAAATTTCATAAAAAAGGTATAAAAAATGGTCAACAACCAAAAATTGCTTGCAAATTACGAATTATCAGAAGAAACCATTAAATCAAAACATGGAACAACAAATCCAAATTTAAGATTTAATTATATTAATGAAAATCCGTCATTTTTTGAAAGCCTATATGAAAATTATAAATTATCTGATGAAAAAAGCTTTCAACTTAAAAGACTTGCAAAACTCTCTTCCGAGGCTATCTTTGAAAACAAAGACCTTTGTGGTAAAATTTTAAGCTGGGAAAAACAAGACGAAAACGAAAAATTTAAAACTTTGCAAGATTTAACAAAATTTTTAACCATTGATTCTGGGATTAATGATTTTAAGGCATATGTCGGCGATAATGTCCCAAAAATAAAATTTAAAAGTACAGAAAAAGGCGTTGGTGGATTTTTTTCTGAAA
>JAKJEU010000245.1 GCA_022705265.1 Pseudomonadota bacterium
CTTTCTGATTACGAGCGAATTGAAGCAAAGTTAAAGGAATTACCAGAAGTAAAACAGGTTTTCCCAATGGTGGAAGGTCAAGTTATGATTTCGTCTCCTTCAAGATCGCAAGGAGCAGTTGTAAGAGGGATTAAACCAGAAGATTTCAAATTTAGAGATATGTTAGTAAATTCGCTTAAAGGTGGCAGTTACGAAGTATTAGAAGAAGAAAATACTATCATAGTAGGTGATAGGCTTTTAAACAAAATGGGATTAAGGATTGGCGATAAACTTACGCTTATTTCGCCTCGTGGAAATGTTACGGCTTTTGGAACTATGCCAAGAATGAAAGCATATATAGTAGGTGCGACATTTAATGTTGGAATGTCCGAATATGATGGTAATTTCATTTTTATGTCAATGGCTGATGCTCAAAAATATTTTGACATGGGTGAATATATTTCAAATTTGGAAGTTTATTTGCATGACTTAAACAAAATCAAAGATGTTATGGAAAAATCAGCGGATATCGTAGGGGATAGAGCAAGGTTGCACGATTGGCAAAGGTCAAACCAAGCTTTCTTTAACGCGGTTAAGGTTGAAAGAAATGTTATGTTTATTATTTTGACTTTGATAATTTTGGTTGCCTCACTTAACATTATTTCAAGTATGATTATGCTTGTAAAAGATAAGGGTAAAGATATCGCGATATTAAGAACGATTGGAGCGACAAAGGGAATGATTTTAAGAATTTTCTTTATGACGGGTGCTTCAATTGGTTTTGTTGGAACCTTATGTGGCTTTGGTTTGGGGCTTTTATTTTGTTATAATATAGAAAACATAAGAAGATTTTTGGAAAAATTGCTTGATGTTGATTTGTTTAGTGCGGAAATTTATTTCCTTACAAACTTACCGATAAGAGTTGAAATGAACGAAGTTATGACTGTTTGTTCAATGGCATTGCTTTTATCTTTTCTTGCAACAATTTACCCAGCTTATAAAGCGTCAAAACTCGACCCTGTGGAGGCTTTAAGATATGAATAACGAAGAAAAAACAGATTTTCTTTTCGATGAAAACAGCAAATATGCTCTTTCTTTAAAGGGTGTGAAAAAAACTTATAAGCAAGGGACAAGCACTCTTAACATTTTAAACGGGGTTGATTTTAATATCAAAAACGGGGAAATTGTGGCTTTGGTTGGTCCTTCTGGGGCTGGTAAATCGACACTTTTGCATATTGCGGGCTTGCTTGAAAGACCTGATGAAGGTGAAGTTTTATTGGCTGGAAATCCATCGTTTGCCTTAAATGATAAGATGAGAACCAAATGCCGTCTTGAATATCTTGGGTTTGTTTATCAATATCATAATTTATTGCCTGAATTTAGCGCTCTTGAAAATGTGATGTTGCCTCAATTGATAAAAGGGGTTAAGGATAAAAATCAAGTTGAACAATCAAAATGGTTGCTTGAAAAATTGGGCTTAGGCCACAGAATAACTCACAGACCAGCTGAGCTTTCTGGCGGTGAACAACAAAGAGTTGCGATTGCAAGGGCTTTGTCAAATAAGCCAAGAGTTTTGCTTGCTGATGAGCCTACTGGAAATCTTGATCCTAATACTTCTAAAACAGTATTTATGGAACTTTTGAAACTTGTAAGAGAAACAGGGTTGTCGGCATTAATTGCAACACATAATCCTGAACTTGCTTCAAAAATGGACAGAAAAGTAACTTTAATCGAAGGCAAACTTATTAATATAACGGTATGATTGAACCAGATTTTATACATTTAAGGTGCAAGACCTCTTATT
>JAKJEU010000052.1 GCA_022705265.1 Pseudomonadota bacterium
TCGAGAGAGGATATGTCTTTGATAAACTTGCCTTGTTTTTTTATCCGTGAAGGTTTTTGTAATTTATCGCCTAAAATATCTTCTTCGGTGATTAAGGTAAGCTTTTTACTTTTAAAACCTTTATCAATTCCAAGCACGGTTATTGCTGGATATTTATCAATTTTTAAAAATTCGTTAAAGGCATTAATTTCCAAGCCTTTTTCCTTGAAAATGTTTTGAAGGCGGTTTAACGAGCCCTTTGAAAAGGCACTTATAACAACATTTTTATTTTCATTAATGTAATTTATGACATTTATAAATAAATCTTTGTTTTGGTTTGCCTTGCTTTCCACAAAACTTTCACCAATTTTATAATCTGTCTTACTTCCTTCAAAATCAAAATCGGTGAAAATATCGCTAATTTTTTCCTTTATTTCCTTTGAAGTTAAGTAAAGTTCAAAAGGTTCCACCGTTATTTTGTTTTCATCTTTTCTTGAAGTATAATTTTCGATTATATCCGCCTCGATATCATCGGAATATTCGTTAATATCATGAAAAGAAATGATTTTTGTGTCTTTGTCAAAAAAGTCAAAAATTGAACATAATTCATCATGAAAAAAGGATAAATAATTTTCAATTCCTTGAACATACCGTTTGTTTGAAATGCTTTCATATAAAGGGTCGTCACGATTTACTCCAAAATGTTCGCGATATTTTGTGCGAAATTTTGAAACTGCTTCGTCATCAAACGAAAATTCCGATACAGGCAAGAACACATATGAGCCAATTTTTCCAACCGAAGTTTGCGTAATTGAATCAAAAATCCTTATATTTTCAACTTCATCATCAAAAAAATCAATTCGCAAAGGATTATCAAGGTCAATTGGGAAAATATCAACAATATCACCTCGGATAGCAAATTCACCTTTATCGGTTACTTGGTCTGTTTTTGTAAATCCGTTCTTTATTAAAAATTCAATTAATTCGTCTCGCTCAATGTCTTTGCCAATTGAGATGTTAAGATAATTGCCTTTGAAAAAAGATTTTGGAGCGGTTTTTTTATAAATTGCTTTAATACTTGTTATAAGTATTTTTTTACCCTTATCACAAACCAGCGAACTTAATGCCTTTATCCTTTCTGATAAAATTGCTTTTGATTGAGAAATCGCATCATAAAATATCGTATCAGAGGAAGGATAATAAAGCACATTGTCATCGTTTGTGATGTCTTTTAAATTAAGAAAAAGAGAGTAGGCTTCATTATCATCTTTTGCAATGAACAAAAAATCGTTTTCGATAAATTTATCCTTAATCAAAAAAGGATAAGCGCTTTTAGGTAATGTATAATATTTCACTTTTTTATAAACCATAAATTTACTTTTTAGATGTATTATATCCATTATGACAAATAGTACAAATGATTTTAATGAAGCAATTTTTAAAGAAGGCGATTTAAGACCGTCTTGGCATGGCATTATGTCGGAAATTTTTGAACGAAATGATTTAGATTTGGTTCAAGAATATTCAAAAGACAAGTTTTTAAGCAAATTCGATTTTAACGATTTTGATTTTATTCCATATATCATAACAAACAACGATTATAAAAAAATTATCAAAGGAATATGTCAACAGGCACGGTTTGCAAATGCTTTGTTAAATGATATTTACGGGGAACAAAAATTAATAAAAAAGAATATTTTGCCCATTAAATCAGTTTATGGCAACCCTTTGTTTAAATACGAATTTCATAACAAAATAAAAGAAAATCGTTTTGTAAACTTTTTTTCATGCGATTTAATTAAAATAAATGAAACAAAATTTTTGATAAAAAGTATAGACATTAACGACCTTACATCGTTTTCAAGACTTATTTTATCAAGAAATATATCTTCGCAAAATTTTAAAGCATCTTTTTTAGAAAACAATGTTTTAAGACTTAACAAATCTTTGGCAAATTTTAAAAAAGCAATAATAAACGGTACAAATTATGACAGCCCAACAATAATCGTGCTTGGGAAAAGCAAAGAAGCAATGTTTTTTGCTAATGAAATGGGTTTTATTCATGCCAAAAATTCTTATATAAAGGTTAAAGGTAATCAAGCATTTTTAAAAAATGTAAAATATGATAAAGAAATAAATCTTATTATAAATTTTGATAATGATATCAATGAAATAAAAGGTTTTGAAAATATTATTCATCTTTTTTATAATTTTCCTTTTAAAAGTCTTGCTTCATCTTTTGTTTACCGTTCGTATGAGGACAATATTTTAAAAGAGCTTTTAGACGAAGACAAAATACTTTACCATGTGCAAACTTATTATGCGGGAATTGAAAAAGAGCGAAAAATTTTACTATCAAAGCTTGATAAAATTGATGTATTTGATGGTTTTGAAAATAAGCAAATAAACAATAAAGATAAAAAAGAAATTTTACTTAATTCATATAAATATGTGGGAATTGAGAATGCCGACCCTTCGCTTGCCCCTTGGTATGAGAACAAAGAAATTGTATATAAGCCAACCACTTTAAAAATTTTTGCATTTTTAAACCAAGACGGTGAATACGAAATATTTAATTCCATGATGGGATATTGCGAGGATAAAATCAAAGATGTTTGGATTACTTCAAATGAGCCTGAGATAATTGAATTTAATGAACAAGCTTATACACCTTCATATATAAGTGGTCAAAATATTGATTTTAACAGCGAAACTGTAAAAGATTTTTATGATTTAGGTAAGAAATTCTCATACCTTTGGGATTTAACCAAAAATTTAAAAATTGCCCTCATTGAAAATAATAAAAACCCTGAAAAAATGGATGAAAGATCTTTGTCTTTTGTGCTTTCAAATATTGCAAACAGTTTTGATTTGATTGAAAAAGATCTTGATTTTACTTGTATTTCGACGATTGATAAAATTTTCAAAGCTTATCCTTATTTCTTTTCAAAAATTGATGAAACGATAAAAGAAATTAAAACTTTAACTTCAAAGCTTTGGATATATTTTCCAAAAGATGTTTTAAAATCGATTTCGGATATTTCAAATTACGATGTAAGCAAGCCTTATTTAGAAAACCTTGACATGATTTTTTATAAAATTTCCAGCATAATAGGGGTGCTAAACGAAACTATGGTAAAGGATAATGGCATAAAATTCTTTGATTTAGGGTTTAGGATTAACAACGCTTACCTTATTTTAGAATTGATAAAAACCTTTAAAAATAATGAAATTACGGGAATGCCTGTTTGCCTTAAAACCATATTAAAGCTTTGTTTTTCTTATAAGGATTATCAAAAAAGATATTTCATGCCTTTGGAAAATGCAAAAGTTTTTGACATGATAATTTTAAAACATGACAATCCTTCAAGCCTTTATTCCCAAATCGTAAAAATAAGAGAGTATTTAGAAGATTTTTACAAAGAAGGGGAAATAATTCCCTTAGTACTTAAAAAAATCATGAGCATAAAATCAAAAATCGAAGGAATGGACATTATTTACGAGTATATTAATGACGAAGATCCTGATCAAAAAGTTTGGGATTTCATGAACAATATAAAACAAGAAATTACAAATTTAGAAGAAATTATATCAAAAACTTATTTCAAAAGTGATATATATTACGAGGTTAAAATATGAAAGACCTTAGAAATTTCAAAGTGATAAAGAATGAAAATAATATATACAAAGTAAATCATGCGATTGCTTGTGATTTTGATGATATGTCTAATCAAGGGTTTTATAAACTTAAACTTATTCCTAAAAACTTGCCTTATCAAATGGTAAAAAATCTTTTGCTTAACATTTCTCCTAATTACTTTTTTCTTAATGATAAGGAAGATTTTTTCGGCAACAAAGAAATATCGTTTAGCATTGAAAACGAACATAAATTTATGGGGCTTAACATTTCTTCGGAAGTGATTTTGATGAAAAGAGAGTATGAAGACGCTTTGAAATCAAAAATAACAATTGATGAAATAAACAAAATTATGAAAAATCCAAAAGAAATTGAGGATTTTTGGGCATCAACTTTTCTTTTTGAAACACCAAATATAAAATTTTCAAAACAAGCCGCCTCTCTTGGATTAGAAAGCTTTGATAAAGACATTTCAATATTTCAAAATGTTTTAAACATTGCCAAAAACAACGATAAAGGACTTAATTTTTTTGTTTCAGCATTAAGAATTTTGGGAATTCCTTGCAAAATATCAAAAGGTTATGGTATTAACAACGAAAAAATCATAGCAATTGCTTCGTTTTATATTCCAAAAGCTTCGTGGGTGGATATTGATGTCGATAAAAAAGAAATAATAAATGATAATTTTATAACTTTATCCTGGGGATATGATGCCAACGATTTGGACAGTTTTAAAGCGGATATATCAAATATCAATGGAAAATGCAAAATATCCCAAGAAATATCAATTAAAAAGGACCTTTGAGTTAATTTCAAAAGTCCTTTTTTTCCTAACTTATCAGTGATAAATTATTTTACGATAAAGTTTACCATTCTTCCTTTGATATGGATTATTTTTACAATCTCTTTACCTTCAAGATATTTGACAACTTTTTCATCAGCCTTAGCTTTTTCAATAATCTCAGCTTCACTTGCATCAATATGAATTTCAATTGTACCACGAAGCTTACCCATAACTTGGATTGGCATAGTAATAATGCTTTCAATCAAATGTTTTTCGTCATATGTTGGCCATGGTTCATAAGCAAGAGAGGTTTTATGACCCAATTTTTCCCAAAGTTCTTCGGCAATATGAGGAGCAAGAGGAGACAAAATCAAAGCAAATTTTTCCATTGATGATTTATCAAGGCAATCTTCTTTTGCGGCAAAATTCATGAATTCCATCATCTTAGCGATCACAGTATTAAACAACATTCCTTCGATATCGTTTGTAACACCTTTGATAACTTTGTTGATTTCTTTAAGCATTACCTTGCTTGGTTCACAATCCTTTATAATCGGATTTAATTCACCTTCTTCAGTAACAAATAAATTCCAAACTCTTTTAAGAAAACGGTTAACCCCGTTAACACCTTCTTCGGTCCATGGTTTATCGCGGTCAAGTGGCCCCATAAACATTTCATAAAGACGCATAGAATCAGCACCGTAATCTTTTACAACATCATCAGGATTTACAACATTAAATCTTGATTTACTCATTTTTTCAACTTGGGCATTAACTTTTACATTAGTTTCTTTTGAATAGAAGTTACCATCTTCTTTTCTTTCAACTTGTTTAGGATAATAATATTTTCCATTATCATCTTTATAAGAATAAGCCAAAATCATACCTTGGTTAAACAATCTTTGGAATGGTTCTTTTGTTGAAACTAAACCAGCATCAAACAAAACTTTGTGCCAAAATCTTGCATACAAAAGATGGAGAACCGCGTGTTCAGCACCACCTAAATACAAATCAACAGGCAACCAATAATCAACTGCTTCTTTTGAAAAAGGAGCTTCGTTATTATTTGGGTCAGCAAATCTTAAAAAATACCAAGAAGAACCAGCCCATTGTGGCATTGTGTTGGTTTCTCTACTGTATTAACCCAATCAATCGCACGGTCAAGAGGAGGGCGACCATCAGCGGTTGGTTTATATTCGTCAAGTTCAGGTAATAAAATAGGAAGTTCCTTAACATCGACGGTTTTTACCGTACCATCTTCCATATGTAAAATAGGGAAAGGTTCGCCCCAATATCTTTGACGAGAGAATAACCAGTCTCTTAATTTATAAGTAACAGTTGCTTTTCCCAAACCTTTTGCTTCTAACCAATCGCAAATCTTTTTCTTTGAATCCGCAACTTCGAGTCCATCTAACATCCCAGAATTGATTAAAACACCATTTCCTGTGTAAGCTTCTTTTGAAATGTCTCCGCCAGAAATAACTTCGATAATGTCAAGGTTGAATTTTTTAGCAAAATCATAGTCACGAGTATCATGAGCAGGAACCGCCATAATCGCACCATAACCATAATCACCAAGAACATAATCCGCAATGTAAATTGGAACCTCTTTACCATTTACTGGGTTAATTGCATAAGCACCAGTAAAAGCACCGGTTTTTTCTTTTTCGTCTTTCATTCTGTCTTGTGCACTTTTTGAAGCAGCCTTTTCAACATAAGCTTTAACTTCATTCATGCATTCATTAGTTGTAATTTTCATAACCAAAGAATGTTCAGGAGCAAGCACGCAATAAGTTGCACCAAACAAAGTATCAGGTCTTGTTGTAAATACTGTGAAACCTTCTTTATGACCTTTTATGTTGAAAATGACATCAGCACCAACGCTTTTTCCAATCCATTCGCGTTGCATAGATTTGATACCTTCTGGCCAATCAAGGTCGTCAATATCATTTAACAATCTTTCAGCATACTCAGTAATTTTAAGCATCCATTGTTTCATATATTTCTTTTCAACAATATCGCCAGTTTCAACATATTTGCCGTCTTTTACTTCTTCATTAGCCAAAACAGTGCTTAAAGCAGGGCACCAATTAACAGGAGCCTCAACTTCATAAGCCAAACCTCTGTCAAACAATACTTTAAATATATATTGTGTCCATTTGTAATAACTTGGGTCTGTGGTGTTAATTTCTCTGTCCCAATCGTATGAAAAGCCAAGTCCTTGGAGTTGCTTTTTAAAATTTGCACAGTTTTTATTAGTAATGATTTCAGGATGTTGTCCAGTTCTTACCGCATGTCTTTCAGCAGGTAAACCAAAAGCGTCCCAACCCATAGGGTGAAGCACATTAAAACCGTTCATTCTTTTATATCTTGAAATGATGTCGGTTGCTGTATAACCTTCTGGATGACCAACATGTAGCCCATCACCACTTGGGTACGGGAACATATCTAGGCAATAAAATTTCTTTTTATTTGAAAAGTCATTTGAAGTTTTAAAAGTTTTATTGTCTTCCCAATATTTTTGCCATTTTTTTTCAATTTCAGAATGATTATACATTTTACTAACTATCCTTTTATTTAAGTTTGTTTTGAATCGTTATTCAACTAAGCATTCTAAGAAAAAATTTAACTAAAATAAAGAAAATAAAGAAATAATTAGTGACAAAGTAAAAAATTTATATATTATTTATGAATTCAATCTAAAATTGTGTATAATTATGATTATTTTTAAGGAGGTGTTTTTACATGTCTACGATTAAGTTTAGCCTTTTTTCTAAAACTAAAGAACTAGATACTAAGATAAATGAGTTTTTAAACAATGTGTCAGAGGCTGGAATTTTATATGGTAAGAATGTAGCGTTGTATCTTGAAGAAGGATATAGCGAAGATTTTGAAAACAGAATTGTTGAGGTTAAAAATTACGAAAGAAGAAACGATAAACTTCGTCGTGAAATTGAATTAAGTCTTTATCAAAACACCCTTATTCCAGAAGCCCGCTCTGATGTTAAAATCTTACTTGAAGAAGTTGACGAGCTTTTAAATATGTTTGAAAGAAATCTTTTCAATTTCTCAGTCGAAAAACCAGAAGTTGAACAAGATTTAAAATCCATGTTCCGTGAATTAGTTGAAAATTCTGTTCACACTACCGAGGCTTTGGTTCGTGCTATACGAGCATTTTTTGCAAATATCACCGAAGTTAACGATCATATTCATAAGGTTATGTTTTATGAAAATCAAGGCGATCAAGTTTATGACAGACTTATAAGAGCTTTATTTTCAAAAAACTATATGCCTTTAAGTCAAAAAATGCATCTTAAAACCTTTTTTGGCAATACCGAAGGCATTTCAAATCATGCCGAAGATATTGCTGATATGCTAACCTTGTTCACTATTAAAAGAATGATTTAATTATTATGAATAATGCTTTAATACTTTTTTATCTTACAAGCGGTATGTTTATGGGTTGGTCTTTGGGTGCTAACCAAATGGCTAATATCTTTGGTGCTGCCGTTGGGACTAAGATGGTTAAATTTAAAACTGCTGGAATAATCGCAAGTTTATTTATTATAGTTGGTGCGGTTTTTGGCGGTGCTGGTGCTGCTTCTACTCTTGGTAAACTGGGTGCAATTAATGAGTTGGCCGGGGCGTTTGTTGCTGCTTTATCTGCTGCTTTGTCGGTATTTATGATGACTAAGGCTGGAATTCCTGTATCAACCACACAAGCAATCGTGGGTTCCATCATCGGTTGGAGCATTTTTAAAGGTCATAGTGTTCACCCTGAAACCATAAGCAAGATTGTTATGGCTTGGGTATTATCGCCTCTTATGTCTGGTATGTTTGCTATAGGATTAATGACTTTTGTTAAATGGTATTTACGAACATTTCCTGTACCTTTGCTTAAACTTGATGCTATTGTAAGAACTGGGTTAATTGTTACGGGTGCTTTTGGTGCATATTCATCTGGTGCAAATAATATTGGTAATGTTATGGGGGTTTTTATTAACGCTTCTCCTTTTGCTCCGATTGATTTGTTTGGTGTCTACACATTTTCATCAGTTCAACAATTGTTTTTAATCGGTGGAATCGCAATTTCGGTTGGTATTTTCACATATTCTTATAAAGTTATTAATACCGTTGGTAAAAGCTTACTTGATTTAACTCCTCTTTCAGCTTGGGTTGTGGTTACTTCCCACTCTTTGGTGCTTTTTATATTTGCATCTCGTTCTTTGAAAGCTTTTCTTGAAAGCTTGGGATTACCATCTTTTCCTCTTGTTCCTGTGTCTAGCAGTGAAGCGATTAT
>JAKJEU010000246.1 GCA_022705265.1 Pseudomonadota bacterium
TCGTGCAAGACCTATTGGTGTTTTGTTTATGGAAGATGAAAGCGGTATGGACGAAAAAATCATTGCTGTACCTAATGACAATGTGAACATGATTAAATCATATGAACATCTTTCTAATGAAACAAGGAACCAAATTACCCACTTCTTTGGCCATTACAAAGACCTTGATAAAGGCAAATGGGTAAATATTGCTAATTGGGGAAGCCCTGAACAAGCAAAGGAAATTATTCTTGAAGCTGTGAAAAGAAAACAAGAAGCAGAATAAAAATAAAAAAGGTTTAAGTCGTAAAAAAACTTAAACCTTTTTCTTTGGTTACTTATTTTATAAAAATATTACTCCACAGTAACACTTTTTGCCAAATTTCTTGGTTTATCGACATCTAAACCTTTTGATGTCGCGGTGTAATATGATAAAAATTGCAAAGCAACGACTGAGGCAAAAGGATACAAAATATCAAGTGAAGACGGAATTAAAATCACTTCTGAGGCCGATTTTTGGTAAAGCTCTTTACCTTTTTTATCGGTAATCAAAATAACCTTTCCCCCTCTTGCTGATACTTCTTGCATATTTGAAGCGGTTTTTTCACTTAACGCATTACTTGGAGCAACCACCACCACAGGAGTTTTATTATCAATCAAAGCAATCGGTCCGTGTTTCATTTCTCCTGCTGCATATCCTTCTGATGGAATATAACTTAATTCCTTCATTTTTAACGCACCTTCAAGAGAGATTGGGAACAAGTATCCTCTTCCTAAAAACAACATTTTTTCCGCATTTTTAATATATTTTTCGGCTATTCCTTTGATACCTTCTGAAACTGATAAAACATCTTCGATTAAGCTTGGTATCATAAACATTTGCTTTAACAAATCATCTTCTTGTTTTGATGTAATTTTACCTTTTTTCGCAGCAATTCCAACAATCAAACCAAGCAACAATATCATTTGAGCAGTCAAGGATTTAGTCGAAGCCACGCAAATTTCTGCGCCCGCCAAAGTATAAAGAACCGCATCAGATTCCCTTGCAATCGTGCTTTGAGGAACATTTACAATTGACAATATTTTTTGTTTGTTTTCTTTGCAATATCTTAAAGCTGCCAAAGTGTCTGCGGTCTCTCCTGATTGTGATAAGAAAATTGCAAGCCCGCCTTCTTTGAAATGTGGTTTTCTGTATCTAAATTCTGATGCTACATCGACTTCGACATATATTGGGCAAAACTCTTCAATCCAATATTTTGCAAGCAAGCCCGCATGATAAGAAGTTCCGCAAGCAACGATTTTAATATGTTCTAATTTATCAAAATCAACTCCCATTTCTGGTAATTTGATTTTTTTATTGGCATCGTCAAATATAGAAGACAAAGTTTTTGCCACGGTTACTGGTTGTTCGGACATTTCTTTTATCATGTAACTTTGGAAATTTCCCATATCCAAATCATCAGAAACAAAAGCAATTTTTTGAGATTTTCTTACAATTTCATTATCATCTTTATCATAAATTGTAACGCCTTTATCCTTTATCACAGAAACGATATCGCCGTCTTCAAGATATGTTATCTCGTTATTAAACAACGATAAAGCAATAGCATCAGAACCGATATAAAGACCTTTATCAGTTTCACTTACAGCGAGCGGAGAATCTTTTTTAACTCCAACAATCATGTTTTCATAATCTTTTAACAAAATCAAAAAAGCATATGAACCAACGACATCTTTGCACGATTTTCTTATTGCTTTGATTGGAG
>JAKJEU010000053.1 GCA_022705265.1 Pseudomonadota bacterium
ACGACCAAAATTTTTCCTTTATTTTGGAATTTGCCAAGTTCGGAAAATACCTTTTCAGCAGCTTTTTCACGAATATGGCAAGTGTTAAATATAATAATATCGCTGTCGTTAATGTCGTTTGATGAAATAAAACCCGCCTTTTCAAGAGAATCAGAAATTCTCATTGAATCGTAAACATTCATCTGGCAACCAAAAGTTTTAATAAAAAATTTCATTTGCAAAAACAATTAAGTATAGGTTCTCTTGCGGCTTTTGTTTCGTCAAGCCTTTGAACAGGGGTTGTAATAGGTGTATTCATAATTTCGTCTGTTTTTCCATTTTTTGCTTTAAATATAATTTCCTTAATCGCATCAACAAAACGGTCCAAAGTTTCCTTGCTTTCCGTTTCGGTTGGTTCAATTAACATAGCCCCATGGACAATTAACGGGAAGTAAACTGTCATAGGATGGAAGCCATAATCAATTAAAGCTTTTGCAATGTCAAGAGTTGTTATTCCAATTTCTTTTAAATTGCTGTCATCAAATAATACTTCATGCATGCAATTTTCGTCATAAGCAAGATGAAGAGTGTCTTTAAGCTTAACTCTTAAATAATTGGCATTAAGCACGGCGTCTTCGGAAACTTGTCTTAATCCGTCAAGTCCGCAAGAAATAAGATATGCAAAGGTTTTAACAATCACAGAAAATTGAGAATTAAAGGTTCTTAATCTTCCAAAGGCATTTTCTTCGTCTTTTAAAGAATATTTTTCGCCATCAAAAACCACCCGAGGATTAGGCATAAAAGGTTCAAGCCTTTTAACAAAAACCACAGGACCAGCACCAGGACCACCGCCTCCATGAGGAGTTCCAAAAGTCTTATGGACATTAATATGCATAGCATCAACCCCAATATCGGCTGGCCTCATTTTGCCCACGAAGGCGTTGAAATTAGCACCGTCCATATAAACAAGCCCGCCAATATAATGGATAAGTTTTGCAATTTCGACGATATCTTTTTCAAAAACACCGCAAGTATTTGGGTTTGTTATCATGATAGCAGCGATTTTTTCAGGATTTTTTTGTAATCTTAATTTCAAACCTTCTAAATCAATACGGCCAGTTTCATCGGTATTAATTTCTTCTGACTTATATCCCGCCAAAGTACAGCTGGCAGGATTAGTTCCATGAGCAGATTTAGGAATAAGCACAATTTCACGAGCATCACCCATGCTTTCAAGATATTTGCGAATAGTAAATATAGCGCAAAGTTCACCATGAGCACCAGCAGAAGGAGTAAGAGTGCAAGCATCCATTCCAGTTAATTCTTTTAAATAAGAAGCGGTTAAATCAAGTAATTTCAACGCCCCTTGCGCAGTGCTTTCAGGTTGTAAAGGGTGGATATTTGCAAATCCATTAAGGTTTACAAGCTCTTCTGATACTCTTGGGTTATATTTCATGGTGCAAGAACCAAGCGGATAAAAATTACCATCCACAGAATAATTTTTGTTTGATAATTTTGTATAATGCCTCATTGCTTCTGGTTCGCTTAATCCAAAAAGCTCTAAATCTTTTTCTTTTCTTGCGTCCCCTAAAAGAGAGTCAAAATCAGGAATATCTGGAAAATCCACCGCAGTTTTATTTAAGTTTTTTTCATCAATTAACATATTTTTAAACCTCCAACAAAGCGGTTATGAATTTTGCGATATCTTTGCTTTTGTTGCATTCGGTAACAGAAATAAGCAAAATGTCCTCATGTTCTTTGTAAAATTTGTTCAAAGTAACTCCGGCAAATATTTTCTTTTCCATCATTTTTTCGATAAGCTCATCTGCCTTAATTCCATTAAGCTTTATCGCAAATTCGTTAAAGAAAGTTTTGTTAAGCACTTTAACATTTTTTGCGTCCTTTATTCCGTTATAAAGAGCAACAGCCTTAGAATGGTTAAGTTTTGCAAGGTTTTTAAATCCAACCCCACCAAGCATAGCCATATGAATTGAAAAAGCAGTCGCCATAAGCCCAGCATTCGAACAAATGTTTGAGGTGGCTTTGTCTCTTCTGATATGTTGTTCTCTGGTGGAAAGGGTTAAAACATAACCTTCTTTTCCATTTTTATCACAAGTTTTTCCAACAACTCTTCCAGGCATTTGTCTCATATATTCTTTTTTCGTTGCAAAAAGCCCCAAAGAAGGACCGCCAAAGTTAAGTTTTCCACAAAGCCCCGAACCTTCGTAACAAGCAATGTCAGCACCAATTTCAGCAGGAGATTTTATAAGCCCCAAAGCAAGAGGTTCCGAACCAGTAACAATTAACAAAGCTTTATTTTCTTTGCATTTTTCACTTAATCCATTAAAGGAGCTTACTCGTCCCAAGAAATCAGGGTTAGCAACAGCAACACAACAAGTATTACCATCAATTTTGCTTATTAAATCTTCTTCCTCGTAAGGGTTAAAGGGAACAATTTCAATTTCAGCGCCAAGATGTTTAATAAAAGTAGTCGTAGTTTCAAGATAATATGGGTGGATATTTCCTGATAAAATGACCTTTTTCTTTTTGTTAATTCGCAAAGCCATAGCAATAGATTCAGCCAAAGCAGAAGCCCCGTCATATAACGAAGCATTTGCAACATCAAGCCCCATTATTTTTGCGACTTGGGATTGGTATTCAAACAAAACCTGTAAAGTTCCTTGGGCAACTTCTGGTTGGTATGGAGTGTATGAAGTTAAGAATTCTCCCCTTGATATTATATAATTTACCAAAGCAGGGATATAATGCTGATTTGCACCTGCTCCAAGGTATGAATTATAATCATCACAAGAAATGTTCTGTTTGGACAAGGATTTCAAAGTGTTTGCAACCTTTAATTCGGACAAACCTTCTGGTAAATCAATGCTTGAAATAGCCTTAGACCTTATGTCTGATGGAATATCAAGGAACAATTCTTCGACATCTTTGATGCCAATGTCGCTCATCATTAAAGAGCGGTCATCGTTTTGTAAAGGGAGAAATCTCATATATTCTAACCTACCATTGCTTCGTATTCTTCGTGATTTTTCAAACCGTCTGCTTCTGATTTGTCTTTGATTTCGATTTTAACAAACCAAGCGCTTTCCCAGTTAGTTGGGTTAAGCTTAGCAGGAGCGGATTTCAAAGTTTCATTAACTTCGACAATAATGCCACTTACAGGAGCATAAATCTCACTTGCAGCTTTAACGGATTCAACCACGGCAATTTCATCGCCTTTGTTAATTTCTTTACCAACTTCTGGTAAATCAACGAAAACCACATCGCCAAGTTGAGCAATCGCATAACTTGAAATGCCGATATGACCATTTTCTAAATCAATCCATTCATGAGTTTCAGTATATTTTTTCATTTTTATCCCCTAAAATAATTATGTTTAACAAAAGGAAGAGTTGTGATTTTTCCATCAATCATTTTGTCTCTTACCTTTAATTTCACGGTTTCTTCGTTGTAATCAGAATTGATATAACCACAAGCAATCGGAGCTTTTAAGCAAGGGCTGTAAGTTCCAGAAGTGATTTTTCCGATTAAATTGCCATTATTATCATAAATTTCAACTCCTTCACGAGCTGGAATTGAAGGCAAAATTGCTTTTAATTTCTTTTTTACACCATTTTTAATTTGGTTTGTTATAACTTCATCGCCAATAAATCCGCCATTTTCTCTTCTGGATTTTGGAACAGCCCATAAAAGGCCAGCTTCGATGGGAGTGGTTTCATTGTCAAGTTCATGGCCATAAAGACAAAGCCCAGCTTCAAGCCTTAAACTGTCTCTGGCACCAAGTCCGCAAAGTTCAACATTTTCATGAGCGATAAGTTTAAAAACGACCTCGTGAATAATGTCAAAAGGAATGGAAATTTCATACCCATCTTCGCCAGTATATCCAGAGCAAGAAATAGTACATTTTTTACCCATTATTTCGACTTGTTTAAAGTCCAAAAATTTCATATCAGAGCCGACCTTAAAAACCTCATCTAAAACCTTTCTTGCAAGAGGTCCTTGAAGAGCGATTAAGCCCATGTTTTCGATGATATCAAAATCAACTTTATGTTTTTCCATATGAGCGAAATCTTTGTCCTTGCAACCAGCATTAACAACAAGAAAAAATTTTTCTTCGGCAACTTTTGCAATCATAAAATCGTCGATTACACCGCCATTTTCGTTGGTGAAAAAACCATAACATTGTTTACCGATTTTTAAAGCTTTCAAATCCACCTGAGCAATTTTCATAAAAGCATCGCTTCCATTTATGACAACTTGCCCCATGTGGGAAACATCAAAAAGCCCAGCATTATTTCGGGTGAAATTATGCTCAAAAATAATACCTTTTTCGTAATTAATAGGCATATCATAACCCGCAAAAGAAGCAATCTTTGCATTTAGTTTGGTATGAATGTCGTAAAGAATAGTTTTTGCCATGAAAAATACCTTTGACTAAAAAAATAAAAATGGTTATAAACTTTATTATATTAGATAATTGTAATTATCTTGTCTATATAAATTAATATTTATAAATAGGAAAATAATCAAAATGTCAGGGTTAAAAAAATCAACCAAGCTTGCCATAGGGGTATTAGTTTTTTCAATTCTTTAGATTGCATCAGGCTCTATTTTAAGGTCTGAGGAAGAAGAAAAGAAAAGTATCGTTTCAGAAGTCGTTGACAAGTCGATTAAGGTAAAAAGCTCAAGATCGGTTATGACTTTATCTTCGCTTAAAGTTTCTGGGGTTACGGTTGCAAAAGAAAGTGCAATTATGAAATCAGAAGTAAAAGGTGTGGTAAAGGAAATAGTTGCACAAGAAGGAATTCATGTTAAGGCTGGGAAAACCGTTATAAAGCTTATGGAAGATGATTATAAGGCTAATGTCGAAAGAGCAAAGGCGGTTTTGTCTTTAAGAAAACTGGAATATGAAAATTCTTCTTCACTTGTTGCAAAAGGTTACAGCACAAAGGTAAGAAAAACCGAAACTTATGCTGCTTATGAAAGTGCTAAGGCTGATTTATTAACTGCTGAAATTAATTATGAAAAAAGATTTATTAAGGCTCCTTTTGATGGCTATTTAGAAGAAATTGCAGTAAAGGCTGGCGACTTTGTTGATGTTGGAACCGAAATCACAAAAATATTAAAACTTAACCCGATTGAAATTCAAGTATATATCCCTGAAAAATATATGAAAAGTGTGGTTTTGGGTGGACAAGCAAAAATTAAAACCGCTCTTGGTTATGAATTAGACGGCAAGGTTGCTTTTATATCAAAATCTGCTCTTGCGACAACTCGTTCTTACCTTGTAAAGCTTGAAAGCGATAATACTGATTACAAAATTCCAGAAGGGTTGACAGTTACTTTGGAACTTCCATTAAAGGAGGCAAAGGCACATGAAATTAATTCTTCTATTTTGACTTTAAATGCTGTGGGAGAAATGGGTGTTAAGGTGGTTTCTTCTGAAAATAAAGTGGAATTTTATAAGGTCGAAATTTTAAAAGAAGATGATAAAGGTATTTGGGTTTTTGGACTTCCTGAGGAAACAAGAATTATAACAGTTGGCCAAGAATATGTTGTTGAAGGTGAAGTAATAAAAACCATAGTAGAGGAAAATAATTAATGCATTATTTAGTCGACCTTGCTTTTGAAAAAACAAGAATGGTGCTTGTGTGCTTATTTTCGATTTTTCTTTTTGGTATAGTTGCATATAAGTCTATTTCCAAGGAATCTTTTCCTGATGTTACGATTCCTTATATTTTCGTTAATGTAACTTACAGAGGTATTTCACCAGAAGATTCAGAAAGGCTTTTGATTAAGCCTTTTGAAAAAGAGTTTAGAAGCGTTTCTGGGTTAAAAGAAATGAAAGCCACTGCTTTTGAAGGTGGTGCAAGAATTGTTTTGGAATTCGAAGCAGGCTTTGATGTTGATAAAGCCTTAGATGATGTCAGAGAAAAAACCGATAGAGTTAAACCAGATTTACCAGCCGAAGCCGATGAACCAACGGTTGACGAACTTAATTCAAGTATGTTCCCAATTATGGTTGTAACATTATCTGGGGATTTGCCTGAAAGAACTTTGATAAACCTTGCTAAGGATTTACAAGATACTATCGAAGCAATTCCAGAAGTTTTGGAAGTTGATATTGGTGGTGAGCGAGAAGAGCAAGCAGAAGTCATAATAAATCCAGCGGTAATTGACAGCTATAAGCTTTCAATGGCTGAGGTTAGTGGACTTTTAAGTCAATCTAACAGCCTTGTTGCAGCGGGTGCTTTAAATACTGACCAAGGCCGTTTCCAAATAAAGGTTCCAGGGCTTTTAGAAACGGTTCAAGACATTTTAAACTTGCCTGTAAAATCTGAAAAAGACAGCACCGTAACGATTAAGGATATTGCTTCTGGTCGTTTTAATTATGCTGATTCTGATGGATATGCTCGGGTTAATGGCAAAAAAGCAATAACTTTGGAAGTTTCAAAAAGATCTGGGGAAAATATCATTGAAACGACTAAGAAAATCAAAGAAACCTTAGATTACGAAAAACAATTTTGGCCAGCAGGCTTAATTGTCGAAGTTACCCAAGAACAAGCAACAAAAATCGAAAACAGTATCACAGATTTGTTTAATTCTATTACTGCTGCGGTTTTGCTTGTTATGATTGTGGTTTTTGCCTCTCTTGGGATAAGAAATGGGTTGTTGGTTGGTGTTTCTATTCCTGGGTCCTTTTTGCTTGGTATAATTGCGCTTTATATTTTTGGATTTAACATAAACATGGTGGTTTTGTTTGGGCTTATCATGTCGGTTGGTATGTTGGTGGACGGAGCGATTATTTTAACCGAATATGCAGACCGAAGAATGGGCGATGGTGACGATAAATTGACCGCATATATGACAGCAGCAAAAAGAATGTCATGGCCGATTTTATCTTCTACTTTGACAACTGTTTCGGCATTTATTCCTTTGATTATGTGGCCTGGAATTGTTGGGCAATTTATGAAATTTTTGCCAATTACGATTATTTTTACTTTGGTTGCATCTCTTTTGATGGCGATATTTTTTGTTCCTGTGCTTGGTTCGATTATTGGTAAAAAGCCTGATGACGACCCTGAACAAGAAAGGATTGTTGAAATATCAGAGCGAGGAAATCCTCTTGATTTAGAAGGGTTTACAGGTTTTTATACAAGAGTTTTGGCTTTTGCTTTAAAAAACGCGGGTAAAGTTATTTTGTCGGCCTTTGCGGTTTTGATTATGACTTTTATTTTGTATGGAAAATTCGGAAGCGGAATCATTTTCTTCCCTGATGCTGAGCCTGAAATTTTGGCAATGAATATCGCAGCAAGAGGTAATTTATCAATAACCGAAAAAGATGAGCTTTTAAAGCAAGTTGAAACAAAAATTTTGGATATAAAGGATTTTAAATCAGTATATGCAAGGTCTGGTCATTCCGCATATGGAACTGCCGAAGATGTTATCGGTGTGATTAATATCGAACTTGCCGATTGGGATAAGCGAAGAAAAGCTAATGCAATTATGGAAGACATAAGAGCAAGGGTTAAAAATATCCCAGGTATAAAGGTAGAAGTAAGGCCAGAAGAAAAAGGTCCAAGTCATGGTAAACCAATAAAAATCCAAGTTTCTGCAAGAAATACTTCGGATTTAGAGCCAGCCTTAAAGCATATAAGAAAAGGCATGAAGGAAATTGGTGGCTTTGTTGATGTCCAAGATGATTTACCTTTGCCTGGTATCCAATGGGAAGTCGATGTTGACAGAGTTCAAGCATTAAAATTTGGAACTTCTTTGGTTCGTGTGGGTGAAATGATTCAACTTGTTACAAAAGGTTTGAAAATATCTTCATATCGTCCTGAATCTTCTGATGACGAGATTGATATTTTGTTGCGTTTTAATGAAGATTACCGTTCAATTAATCAATTAATGCAACTTAATTTAAGCATTAATGATGAAATTGTTCCAATATCAAATTTTATAAGTATAAATCCAAAACCTATGGTAAGTAATATTTACAGAACTGATAGCAAAAGAACAAATACAATTGAATCAGATGTTGAAGAAGGTGTTTTGCCAAATACGAAAATTGTTGAAATTGATAATTGGTTAAAAGCAAATCCTTTGAAAACAGGTGTTTCTTATGAATTTAAAGGTGAAGATAAAGACAGAAAACAAGCTCAAAGCTTCCTTATAAAAGCATTTATGGTCGCGGTTATTTTGATTGCTTTGGTTTTAATTGCTCAATTTAACAGCATCTCTGATACTTTGCTGGTGTTATCAGCGGTGGTGTTATCAACGACGGGTGTTTTCTTGGGCTTTTTAATCACAAGGCAACCTTTTGGTATAGTCATGGGTGGTCTTGGTATTATTTCTTTGGCGGGTATTATCGTTAATAATAACATTATTTTGATTGATACTTTTAATGTTTTGAAAAAGGAAAACGACGACATATTCTTGGCCTTGTTAAGGACTGGTTCGCAAAGGTTAAGACCAGTGTTTCTTACTACCTTTACTTCTATGTTAGGTCTTATGCCGATGGCTTTGAAACTTAATATCGATTTCTTTGGAAGACAAATAGAATATGGTAATCCGTCCTCA
>JAKJEU010000247.1 GCA_022705265.1 Pseudomonadota bacterium
ATCATTTATGATGGAACGATATTCACTTGCACTTAAAATGCCTCCGTTAATTTTTCGCCTTACAGACTCAATACTTGAAGGAGCAGAAGCAGGAGCAATACTTACATCTCCGCCATCTTTTAACCCCAGCAAGGATAAAGTAGGTTCCGATATCCCAATTTCTTCGGGAGAAACAAATCTTTCGTCTTCAACACAAATGACTTCGGCAGTTACTGGGTTAATTCCACCGTGAATTTCAACTCTGGTAAGTCGTGAAGAATCACCAGTATGCATAAGTCTTGCTTTTTTATGAATAAAAACAGTTGGTTGATTAGGTGTAGTCACAGGAATATATTTAATTTTTGCCATTTTGTACTTTCTTCACCTTAAAAAAATTTTTAACTAGCGAGCTATTATATCACTATGATTTAAAATGTTCAATAATTGAGAAGGTTCCAATTAAAATAAATCCAATTCCAGCAATTAATTTCAACGGAATATTTTGAAGATGTTCTTTTGCCACAGAACCAACAACCACAGCAATCGCCGAAGCGGTAATCAAGGCAAGAGAAGAAGCAACAAAAACCATCATAGGAGATAATTGTTTATCGGACGCAAAAAGAAGAGCAGCAACTTGAGTTTTATCTCCAAATTCTGCTATGAATACTGAAATAAATATGGTAAAAAGTTTAACAAACATAAAATTTAACTCCAAATAATAATTTTTAAAGAAGATTTTAATACATGGTAAAAGTAATTACTTTCGGATGCAAATATAATTTGCTCGAATCAGAAATAATTAAACATTGTAACTTACCTGATGATTGCGTTGTTGTAAATACTTGCACAGTTACAGGGGAAGCAGACAGACAATGCAGGCAAGAAATAAGAAAGCAACACAGAAATACAGGTAAGAAAATAATTGTTACAGGTTGTGGTGCAGTTATTAACAAAGAAAAATTTGAAGCGATGGAAGAAGTTTTCAAAGTCGTCGATAAAAAAGACCTTTTAGAAGGCAAAATTGTTGAAGGTTTTGAACACAGAGTAAGAGCATATCTTCCTATTCAAACTGGTTGTTCATATCGTTGTACTTTTTGTATTGTACCATATGCAAGAGGAAATGGTACAAGTTATGAGATTCCATTTTTGCTTAACAAGGCAAAAGAAGTAATAAGCCAAGGTTTCAAAGAAATTGATTTAACAGGGATTAATATTGCTTCTTATAAATATTCTTTGACCGAACTTGTAAGAAGATTATCGGAATTAGAAGGGCTTAAAAGATTAAGGTTAGGTTCACTTGACCCTGCTTTGCTGGATGATGAATTTGTTGCTTTGTTTAACGAAGACAATGCAATATTAATGCCTCATATTCATCTTTCTATTCAATCTGGCGATAACATGATTTTAAAAAGAATGGGACGAAGACATAATCGTGAAAAAATCTTGGATTTAAGAGATAAATTGCCAAATGTTACTTTTGGTGCTGATATTATTGCTGGTTTTCCTACTGAAACCGAGGAAATGTTTAATAATTCGGTTAAAATTGTGAATGAGGCAAAGATAACTCATGGTCATATCTTCCCTTATTCTGAACGAGAGGGAACTCCTGCTGCTTTAATGCCTCAAATTGATAAGAAAATAAGAAAAGACAGAGCAAAGATTTTAAGGGAAGAAGTGGATAAAAATCTTAACCAATATCTTGAAGAATATGTTGGTAAAACTTGCGAAGTTTTGGTCGAAGATAAAAATAAAGGTTTTAATA
>JAKJEU010000054.1 GCA_022705265.1 Pseudomonadota bacterium
GTTAAAATATTAACGCTTGTAACCCCAGCGATAAAAACGGAAAGTCCAGTTGTCTTTTTTGAAACCATGTTTTCCCATTCCCAAGCCATAGCAGTACCAAGCAAGGCAAGAAAAATATAAAAAAATGGAGTGTGAAACCACATAGAAAGAATAGTTATAAGAACGATTACCACTCCTGATGCTGTTCTTTTTGCTAAATTTAATAAGTTCATTTTTATACCTTTCCGTATCTTCTGTTTCTTTTTTTGTATTCGTCATTAATTAAAGTTATGTCATCTTCATTAACTTCTGGCCAATATTTTTCAATGAATAAAAATTCGCTGTATGCGATTTGCCAAAGTAAAAAATTGCTTAACCTTTGTTCTCCGCTTGTCCTTACCACCATATCAGGAGGAGGGGCGTCATAAGTATAAAGATTTTTATCAATTATTTCCTCGGTAATTTCCGTGCAACCATCTTTTATTGCTTTATTAACGGCTTGTAAAATTTCTTTTTTCGAACCATAGCTAATCGCGATAAAAAGTGTAAGAGTATCATTGTTTTTTGTTGTTTCTTCGGCTTTTTTAATTTTCTCAACAATCGAAGGTTTAAGCATGTCAAGTTCGCCGATAAAACGAAGTCTTACATTTTCTTTGTTAAGAGTTTCAAGTTCAGAAACAATATAAAAATCAAAGAGGTCCATTAAATATGAAACCTCTTCCTCAGGTCTTTGCCAATTTTCATATGAAAAAGCATATAGTGTAAGAAATCTAATCCCGTTCTTAATCGCACCTTTTACCGAAGCACGAACAGCATCAACTCCTTTTTTATGACCAAAAGTACGAGGGGCGGAGCGTTGTTTTGCCCACCTCCCGTTACCGTCCATGATAATAGCAAGATGATTAATATTTTTTTCTTGCATATTTTATACTTGTTTAATGTCTTTTTCTTTGTCTTTTAAAGCTTCATCAAGCTTCTTTGAACTTGCGTCAGTAAGCTTTTGAACTTCATCTTCACATTTTTTTCTTTCATCTTCGGAAATAACGCCATCTTTTTCAAGCTTTTTCACAGCATCCATTCCTTCGCGTCTGATATTTCTTACCGCAACCTTTGCTTGTTCAGTATATTTTGAAGCGATTTTGATGATTTCTAATCTTCTTTCTTCTGATAATGGTGGAATTGGGACTCTGATAAGTTGACCATCACTTACAGGGTTAAGTCCTAAATTAGACTCACGAATAGCTTTTTCCACTGATTTTGAAACACCTCTATCCCAAACTTGGATAGACAAAGTGCCTGGTTTAATGGAGTGACCGCACCATAAGCATCAACCATAATATCTTCGAGCATAGAAGTTGATGCACGACCTGTTCTAAGTCCTGAAAAATCTTTTTTCAAAGCATCAAGTGCTTTATTCATTCTTGTTTCGCAATCGGCTTTGATTGATTTAAAGTCAGAAAATGACATATTTTATTCCTTTCCTTTGATAATTGTAAAACTTCCTTCGCCTTTGACGATTTCGTTTAAAATGCCTTTTTTATTTATAGCAAAAACGATAATTGGAATATTGCTTTCCAAAGATATAGCAACAGCCATAGCATCCATGACTTTAAGTCCTTTTGATAAAACTTCTTCAAAAGTTATTGTGTCATATCGTACAGCGTTTTTGTCTTTTTTAGGGTCAGCAGAATATACCCCATCAACTTGGGTTGCTTTTAATAAAGCATCGCATTCCATTTCCGCAGCTCTTAAAGAACCAGCAGAATCGGTGGTGCAGAAAGGATTTCCTGTACCAGCGCTAAATATTACTACTTTACCTTGTTTAAGATATTTTAAAGCAGAAGCCTTATGAAATTGTTCGCAAACAGCTGGCATTGACCAAGCACTCATTACAACCGCGTCGACACCTTCTGATTTTAATGCTTCGGAAAAAGTCAAAGCATTCATAACAGTCGCAAGCATGCCAACACTGTCAGCAACGGTTCTGTCCATTCCTCTGGTAGCGTTTTTAGTGCCTCTGAATAAGTTTCCAGCACCAATAACCATGCAAACTTCAACACCGCTTTTAACCAAGCTTTTTACTTCGCTGGCATAGTTGAAAAGAACCTCTTCATCAATGCCAAATCCGTTGTTTCCAGCCAAAGCTTCACCAGAAAGTTTAAGAAGAACTCGTTTATACATAAAATTTACTCCTGCTTTAAAAAATATCTTTGATTTATTTAATTATTTTTGCATTGCAGCAACTTCGGCAGCAAAATCAGTTTCTTTCTTTTCAATTCCTTCACCTAAGCCGAAACGAACGAAACCAGTTAATTTTACTTCTGCGCCTAAGTCTTTTGATGCTTTTGCAACATAATCTTTAACTTTTAATTTTAAATCAGGTTCAATTACGAATAATTGTTCTTCTAAAACAACTTCTTCATAATATTTTCTGATGCTACCTTCAACCATTTTTTCAATGATATTAGCAGGTTTTCCAGAAGCTTTTGCTTTTTCAACATGAACAGCTTTTTCTCTTTCCAAAGCATCTTTGTCAACACTTTCGATAGTGTGGAACAATGGGCTTACAGCAGCAATGTGCATAGCGAGTTTTTTGCCAAGTTCTTCTAATTTAGCTTTTTCAGCCTTTGATTCCAAAGCAACCAACACACCAATTTTACCAGAATCAGCATTAATAGCGCCGTGAATATAAGAGCAAACAACACCTTCTTTAACGCTAAGAGCTTGAGCTCTTCTTAAATTCATGTTTTCACCGATTTTAGCAATTAAGTCTGTTAAATTTTCACTTACAGTTTTTTCGCCTAATTTAGCTTCTTTAATTTTTTCAACATCTCCGTTTAATTCAAGAGCAATTTTAGCAACACCGCTTACCAAGTTTTGGAAAAGGTCGTTTCTTGAAACGAAGTCTGTTTCAGAGTTGACTTCAACAGCAACACCAGAAGTTCCGTTTGTAATAGCTGATACCAAACCTTGAGCAGCAACTCTGCTTGCTTTTTTAGCAGCTTGTGATAAGCCTTTTTTTCTTAACCAATCGATTGCACCTTCGATATCGCCGTTGCTTTCTGTCAAAGCTTTTTTGCAATCCATCATTCCAGCGCCTGTCTTTTCTCTTAAATCTTTAATAAGAGCTGAAGTTATTTCTGCCATTTTATTTATTCCTTATTTTTAATATTTTTTTAAAAAGTTAATTAATTGAGAAAAAAGGCGATATTCGTTTTTTATTTAAACATCGCCTTTTAAAGTTCATTTATGCCAAAAGATTAAAGGGCTGATGCATCTTCTTTGTTAGCAAGTCCTTCTTCAACAATCTTTTCTCTCGCACCGATATCAACACCAGCAGCAGCCATTTCAGCTTCGATTCCGTCTAATACAGAAGAGCTTACGAGGTCGCAATAAAGGTTGATAGCACGAATAGCATCGTCGTTTCCTGGAACTGGGTATTCGATTCCAACAGGATCAGAATTACTGTCGCAGATAGCAACAACAGGAATACCAAGCTTTTTAGCTTCAGCTAATGCTAAGCTTTCTTTGATTGTGTCAATGACAAATATAATGTCAGGACGACCGCCCATGTCTTTGATACCGCCAAAAGCCATAAGTAATTTAGCTTCTTCACGCATAAGGTTTAATTTTTCCTTTTTTGTTAAAGCTTCTAATTCACCTTTTTCTTTTTTTGCTTCCATGTCTTTCAATCTTTTGATTGAGTTAGAAACGGTTTTCCAGTTTGTTAAAGTACCACCTAACCAACGGTGATTAACATAATATTGTCCGCATCTTTCAGCAGCAGCAACATCTCTAACCGCTTTTAATGCGTTATAAAGCATAGGTACTGTGTTTTCAAGATTGATGATATGAACGCCTTCTTTTACGCCATAAAGATGTTCTTGCATTTTTGGATTCCATCTTCTTGCGTTGTGTCCGAAATGAACACCAGCTTCAATTAATTGTCTCATTGTAAATGTTGGCAATGCCATATTTTTATTCCTTTCCAGTTATTCCTCTGCAAAATGTTTTAGTAGCTTTTTAAAATCCCCACTGGAAATACATTTTGCATGTGTATTGTTAAATTAAACAGTTCATAAATATAATCTTTTACCAACTTTTGCAAGTTATTTTTATTAAAAATGTTTGATTTCTTTTATAAAAGAATTATCATATGACAATGATTGAAAATACAATAAGCTTTAAAAGTGGCGATATAATATTTAAAGAAGGCGAACCTGCGGATTATGTTTTTCGCATTTTGCTAGGTAGTGTTGAAATTAAAAAAAGAGGTTCTGTAATTGAAAAGCTTTCCTCTTCTGATTTCATTGGAATTGAGGGAGTTGCGACTAAAAAGGGGGTTTATGAATATACCGCCATTGCTTCTTTGGATGTTGAACTTGTTCCAATTTATCACGAAGATTTTATCGAATTAATGAAAACCGATAACGAAGTTGCTTTGTATGTTTCAAAAAGAGCGATAAAGGTTTCTTCGACCATTGGTGTTGAAAATAAAATAAATAATAATCCCAAAAGTTTAATAGAGGCAGTATCAGGACAAAGGATAACTTCATTTCGTACTGATATCGTAAAGGTTGATGAAAAGGTTAATCAAGGTAATTTGGAACAACCAAAGCCAGCGTCAAAAAATCTTTTTAAATCAATATTAAAAGAGCGTTCCGAAGTCGAATTAAGGTCTTTGAAAGAAGATTTTTTTGCGATACTTGCAAATGTTGAGGGCGATTATACAAAAGGTTGTAAAAATTGGGCTTTGTCTTGTTTTCATAATATTCCAAAGGTCAGAGTTTCGGAAATTGAAAGTGTTTTTAAGATATCAAGTCTCTCCGAAATGGATTTGTTTAATATTTTTGATTTGATTTCAAAATTTAATGCTAATGTTGTGGTTATCGGCGAGGTCGATGAAAGTGAAAGAATTTTAGAATTCAAATTTTTATCAAGTGAAAATCCATATTTCGAAGGAGGAATTGGCTTTTATCTTCATAATTCTTTGTTTATCCCAATAAACGGCGGAAATGAATTTTATAAATTATTAAGAGTTTGCTTGCTTGGTGCAATGTCCTCGAACGATGCCTTGAAAAAAGAAAGACTTAATTTATTGTTGGAAGATGCATTGGTTAAGGCTCATAGTTTGATTGAAAACCCTAATTCTTCTTTAAGTTCAAAGGAGCACGCTTATAACCTTATCTGTTATGCAAATGCGTGTTATAAAAAGGGAATGTTGGATAAGCGAGGTTATAAATACCTTAACGAAGCGATGACAATATATTCTCTGTCTTTACCGCTTCTTCCTGAGGTTGATGCAAGAATGACAGCCTTTGTTAATCATCAATTAGGTTGTCTTAATAATTATCTTGCGTCAAAAAGTGGAAAGATTTCAGAGTATCGTAAGGCATTATCTTTTTTCGAAGAGGCGTTAAAATCGTCTCCGAAAGAAATCGAACCAATGCTTTGGGCAAATCTTAATTTCAAAATTGGCGAGCTTTGTTTTAAGCTTGCGATTATCGAAAATAAAGAGGAAGATTTTTTCAAATCTATTAATTGTTTTAACGCTTCTTCCACCATTTATACAAAGGAAGATGATGCTTTGAAATGGTCTGAAATTATGACTTTTATGGCACGGGTTTTGTTAATTCATGGCGAAGAATATCGCAATTATGACGAAGTTAAAAAAGCGATGGATTTTGCTTTGAACGCGTTGAGTGTAAGGGATAAATCGGTGGTTCCTGTGCTTTGGGCTAATTCAAAAAGCGTTTTGGCCTCGGGACTTTTTCTTTATGGTCGTAACAAAAAAGATAAAACGATGATTTATGATGCTAAAAAAGCATTTTTTGATGCCAAAGAGGTTTATTTAAAAGCAGGGGTTCATTCCCAAGTTGTAACTTCGGATAAAAACATTAATAAAATCGAAGAACATCTGATTGAAATGCAAAAAGATGAAGAATTTTTGGAAAAAAAGAAAGTAAAGACTATATTTGATGGGCTTGATATGTCGTTAGACCGCGATGAAGGATATAATAAGGGGGACAAGCGAGATATTGGCAAGTATTAAATAAGATGCAAGCCCAATAGCAGGTCCATAAGGTCCAGCATTTTCTTTTCTTAATAAGCTCATAAATATAAAAATAAAAACTGATAATAAAATTGCGATGGAAACGCCAAAAATTCCAAGCCAAGCGCCAAGTCCCGCTAATATTTTAACATCTCCGCCACCAAAAGAGTCTGGTTTAAAACGACAAACAAAAGCAGAGGCAATGGTTGGCATTAAATAACCATACATCGCTCCAATAGCGCTTTGTTCATAATCGGGTGCGAAATAAAAGCCTAAAATAAGGAAAAAAACGGTCAAAACATCTGGTAAATACATGGTTTTATAATCGACATAACACAAAAGCCCAAGAACGAATAAAAAGCTTGATAAGGCTGTGGTTGAATATGTGTTACCGACTTTTAATTCAAGGTAATAAAGCATAAGGCTTGATATTATTCCGACTATGAAACAATGGCATAAAAATTTTGCCCACATCTTTAATAATTTTTTATCCCATCTTGGAAATTTTGGTATATGAAACATATATGAAAGAGCTGTTCCAGCATCGCAAGGCATAAATTTTAAAAACCGTGAAGCAAATAATGGAATTGTAAAACCTATTAAAAAACCTATGATTACAGTCATTTTTTATTGTCCTTGCTTATATTTCATTAAACAGATATCTACGAATCTAAACGAATAAAGGGTTTTTATCAATTAAAAATTTATTGGCATAAAATTTGCAACTACATTTGCATATTAAACAAGAAGTGTTTTATTTTTTAAGGAGTAAGCTTATGCAAAATGAAGTAAAAGTTTCCTATACCGTAACATGTAGTTCAAAGTTTAGAGATATGGTTCTTGATTTGGCATTAAGAAAAAAAGTCAATGCAGGAGATATCGCAAGGTCGATTATTTTGGCTGTTCCTGATGAAGT
This sequence comes from Pseudomonadota bacterium, assembly GCA_022705265.1. Taxonomy (GTDB): domain Bacteria; phylum Pseudomonadota; class Alphaproteobacteria; order JAKJEU01; family JAKJEU01; genus JAKJEU01. The sequence continues at coordinate 6,948 of JAKJEU010000054.1, forward strand.
TATCGAAAATTTCAAAGACCCAGGAGAGCCAGAAAATAATGACAGAGAAAAGGTGGTTTTAAAATCAGGACCAGCCAAGGATAGACCATGGGCAAGAAAGCCAAGATTGCAAGTAAGGCTTCCTTCTGGTTATGAAAACTCTTTTATAAGAAAAGCTTTAAGTCTTGCTTTGGCAATTGATAAGGGTGAATTTACTTTCAGTGTTGAAAATAAAGATGAAATCGCAAAAAGATATGCGGAACAACAAAAATTCAAAGAAATAAAAGAAAAAAATTCCTTGATAAGTGTTACAAAGCTTAAATCGATAGAAGAAGAACTTGAAAAATTAAAAACAATTGTTTCAGTGCTTTGTTTCGAACCGTTAAAAGAAGGTGTTACTTGTAAGGAAGAGGCTTTATATGTCCTTGGTTTTCCGCCATTTGCAAAACCAACGAAAAAAATGGTAATAAATCGTTTCAGAATGCTTGCAACAATTCATCACCCAGACAGCGAGTTGGGTTCTCATCAAAGAATGAGCCAACTTAACGCTGCCATGGATATTTTTAAAAGAAGTGCTAGTTTTTCTTAATGTGAATTCTGTTTCCTGCCATTTCTTTTTCAAGATAAGCAAAAACCAAAATTCCGTTTTCGTATTTTTTAGAGCTTTCAACTATGTTAATGCCTTTGCTTTTAAGATAGTTGACGGCTCTTTCTACATTATTCGTTGAAAAACCGATATGATTTGTTTCATTTGATTTCATAATTTCGATTTTGTCGTCAATCATATATGATGTAAGGCCTTTTTTAACATCAAGATTAAACAAAGTTGCAAGACCTGCGGTTTCTCTTTTTGCGGTTTCTTCATCTTCACTGCCAATGCCCATATGAAGGAATTCGAAATTAAAAACTTTCTTCATAGCAAGAGCAGACATTTTGGTAATTGCTTCATAATCATCGTTATCAATCATTTCTTTGGTTGCCATAAAGCTTGCACCACAAGCAGAAACCTTAGGAAATTTAAGATAATTTGCAATATTGTCCAAATTTATTCCACTTCCTGTTGGTATAAATTTCAATTCGTTATAAGGTTCAGATAATTCTTTAATAGCGTTAATTCCACCAGAAGATTCAGCAGGAAAGAATTTAATCGTTTTAATTCCCATTTCCAAAGCCATTTCAATTGAAGTAGGGTTGTTTGCACCAGGAATAATAGTTATGTTTTTTGATAAGCAGTAATCAACTATTTTAGGGTTAAATCCAGGGCTTACAACAAATTTTGCCCCAGCATTAATGGCGTCGTCAACTTGCTCTTTTGTAAGCACAGTTCCAGCACCAAGTATCATATTTGGATATTTTAAAGAAAGTTTTTCAATTGCAAGTAAAGCATTTTTGGTTCGAAAAGTAATTTCAGCAGAAGGAATGCCACCTTCGGTCATGGCATCAACAATTTTAATTACTTTTTCTTCGTCTTCTACTGTTAAAACAGGAACAATTCCAAGTTGTTCAATTTTTTGTAAAATCATATTTTTAAGCTCCGTTCAAAGTTAACCATTTTTCTTCAAGTTCGTTTAATTTTTCAACTGTTTCAGCATATTCCGCCTGTATC
>JAKJEU010000248.1 GCA_022705265.1 Pseudomonadota bacterium
ATTAGAAATTTCTTTATATAAATCATTCAGCTTCTTTGGAATATTGCTTATGCCTTTATCAATTTTAATAGGGGTTAGCATATCAAATATTGCATTAGATGTTTTCAAAAATTATAAAACAAATATTGCCTTATGGTCTTTGATAAGCTTATTTATATCCTTGTATTTTGTATCGTTTTTATTTAAAGAACAAGGTGTTTTAAGATATGTTTTTTTATCCCAGATTTTTATTATTTTAAATGGCATTTTCATAAGTTGTTTTAGTCTTTTTAAAGCAAAAGTTCACAAAGCTTTTTTTACTATGGTAAACGCATATTATTTAAGTTTTATGATATTTTATTTATTACTCTTTTAAGCCTTGATAAAAATTATATAATTATTTATTCTAAGTAACATGATTGATACAGAAATTAAAACAAAGATAAAAAATATCTATAACTTTTATAAAGCCAACCAAAGATATGTTAATTTTTTCTTGGTTTGCTTTGTTTGTGCTTTTTCAATGATGTTAATTGATAAACCTCTTGCAAGATATTTTAAATCAAAACCTGAGATTGAGGCTTTGTTTGGTTCTATTACCAAGATTGCAAAGGTATATGTTTGGATTGCGGTTTCTTTGGGTGCTTGGGGCTTTTGCATGGTTATGGCTGGTCTTTCATTATCCTCTGATAAGTTTGAAAAATATTCAAGACTTGCAAGATCATTTTTATTTATGTTGATGTCTATATTATCTTCTGGATTTGTTATTCTTATTTTAAAAATAACGGTTGGAAGGGCAAGGCCGACTCTTTTGTTTTCTGATGAAATTTATGGGGTAAGTTTTTTTAACATAAAGGACGAATATATGTCTTTCCCATCGGGACATTCGCAAGCAATTTGCGCTGCGATGGCTTCACTTTTCTTTATTTATCCAAGATATGATTTTCTTTATATCTTTATTGCTTTGATTTTGACTTTATCAAGAGTATTTACAACAAACCATTATCTAAGTGATATTGTTATGGGTTCTTATATTGCGGTTATAACCACCGTTGCCGTAAAAAATTATTTTGAGAAAAACGGCGAAAGTGTAAGAATTTATCTTGATAGAGATAAAGATTTAATCAAATAAGTTTTTAATTATTGGTTTAAATTCGTCAATTAATTTTTCGTATGTTGGAGCCTTAAAATCAATTACAAGGCTTGCAATTTCATCGATTTCGACCCATTTAAAATCACAAAATTCTGGATTATGAACTTCGAAATTAAAATCGCTATCTTGTCCCATAAATTGAAACAAAAACCATTTTTGAGTTTGACCAATAAAGGGAAGAGGATTTTTTTCTAAAACTTCCTTAGGAAAATCGTAATTATACCAATGATTTGATTCACAAATAAGTTTTACATTATTTGTTCCAATCTCCTCCATCATTTCACGGTATACAGCATCTTTGGGTGTTTCATTTTCATCAATTCCGCCCTGAGGCATTTGCCAACATTTATTATTTTCAATATCGAATTTGGCATTAACTTTTCGTTTTGCCATAAACACAAGGCCTTTATGGTTTATGAGTATAATTCCAACATTTTTACGATATTTCATTTATAATCCTTACAATATTCCAGTTATTTTCTTTTGTTTCGATAAAAGAGCTTACAGGAACTAAGACAATATCTTTGTTTTTAATAAGGTCATCAATAAAATCCAAAGTTCCAACAAGGGCAGAAGGTTTAGCATCAACGATAATCAT
>JAKJEU010000055.1 GCA_022705265.1 Pseudomonadota bacterium
CGTTTCGCCACAACCCAAGGCAAAGCCAGTCGAATAATTTCTTGAAGACTTGCTGTTGGCGGTTAACATCAAATCACCAATTCCAGAAAGCCCAAGGAAAGTTTCGGATTTTGCCCCCATTTTTTTGCCAAGTCTTACGATTTCGGCCATGCCTCTGGTAATTAAGGCAGCCTTGGCATTTTCGCCTAAATTAGCACCTTCGACCATTCCCGCACCAATTGCAATAATGTTTTTTAACGCACCACAAAGAGAAACACCAACAACATCGTTTGAATAATAAGGGCGGAAAGTTATTGTTCCAATTGCTTCGATTAATTCTTGACCAATTTTTTCATCTTGACAAGCAATGGTAGTAGCAGCAGGAAGTTTCATCGCCACTTCTTTTGCAAATTGAGGTCCCGCCAAAACCGCAACGGTGGATTTTGTTGCGACTTCTTTGACCACATCTGAGATAAGTTTTCCAGTTTTAACTTCGATACCTTTGCAACAAATTACGATGGTTTTGTTATAATCTTTTAATGGAGCAATTACATCACGGACAAATTGGCTTGGTGCCACGATAAGCAAAAAATCACAATCCATTAATTCCATAATGTTATTTGTTACATTTATTTCGCTTGGGATTGCAATATTTGGAAGATATTCTTTGTTTTCATGAGTTGAATTGATTAAATCCACTACTTCTTTTTCGCGGACCCAAAATTTAACATCATTTCCAGCATTAAAAGCAGTCAAAGCCAAAGCCGTACCCCATGCTCCACCACCGATAACACCAACTTTTTTACTCATTTTATTTCTCCTAAAACAAATTCCATCTTGGACGAGGTTTGAAATCAAGTTCGTTAAATAATCCTTTTTCGTATCGTTTAAGACCAGCAAAAGCAATCATTGCTCCGTTGTCTGTACATAATTTTAATGGAGGCGCAAAAAATTTCAATCCATTTTTTATGGCTAACTCATTCATTGCATTTCGTAAAGCCATATTAGCAGCAACTCCGCCAGCGACGACCAAATGTTTGCCGTTTGGATTTCCTTGTTTGAAAACTTCGATTCCTCTTTTAAGTCGGTCTAAAATCTCGGCAATAACCGATTCTTGGAAAGCAAGTGAAATATCGCAAACATCTTGTTCGTTGATTTCACCTAAACTTTCGATTAAATGACGGGTTGCGGTTTTAAGCCCTGAGAAAGAAAAATCCATATTATGTTTACCTTGCATTGGGATTGGGAGCGTAAATCTTCCTTTTTCTCCCTTTAATGCATGGGCTTCGATTTTTGGACCGCCTGGATAATCAAGCCCCAACATTTTTGCAACTTTGTCAAACGCTTCGCCCGCAGCATCGTCAATGGTCGCTCCTAAAAGTCGGTATTGTTCAATGTCTTCTACTTCTAATAATTGGCAATGACCACCTGAACTTAACATCAAAAGAAAGGGAAATTTAAGTTCGCTGTTTCCAATCATTGGGCTTAATGCGTGGCCTTCTAAATGGTTTACCGCAATAAAAGGGATATTATGGCTTAAAGCAATGGCTTTTCCAAAATTAACACCGACAATAACCCCTCCAATTAACCCTGGGCCAGAAGCAACCGCAACGGCGTCAAGGTCTTTGAACGATATGTTTGCTTCATCCAAAGTTTTGGTAATAGTCGTCTCGATTTGTTCAAGATGAGCTCTTGCCGCAATTTCGGGAACAACTCCACCATAAATTTGGTGAATGTCGACTTGCGAATAAATTACTGAGGATAAAATTTCGCCTTTTTCGTTGATTACAGCGCTTGCTGTTTCATCACAACTTGATTCAATTCCAATTAAATACATATTCTTTTTGTTTTTTTGTTAGGTTTTTGTTATAACTATAAAATAACTTTATTATATGGAGCTTTGTGATGGAAGAAAAAAATGAAAATGAAGAAAAGAATGTTGAAGAAGTAAAAGCGGAAAAGGGCTTTTTTTCTAAAATGTTCGGATTTATAAGGTTTTGTTTGATTTTGGTGATTTTAAGCTTTGTCGCATCTCTTGTTGGAATTTATTATTTCAAAGGTGCAAGAGATTTCGTAAAACAAAATTATCCAGAAATCAGAATCCCTTCTTATTTTGCTCATGTGAACAAAATTGATGTACCGCAAGTTTTTGACGAACAAACACCAGTTGAAGAAAAAGAGGTAAAAGAAACAATCGTTGTAACTGAGAGTATAAGCGAAATTGTTGAAGAAGTGCCTGTAAAAACTGAAACCAAGGTCGAAGCTCCGATTGAAGCAATGGAAGAAATTGCAAGCGAAGAAGTTGTAACAGAGCCAGAAGCAAAAGAAGAGCAAGTCGAAGCACCAAAACAAGAAGACAAAAAAGTTGCAAAAGAAGAAATACAACCAAACTTAGAGGTAGCAGAGAATTTAGAGATAAAAGACAGTCTTGATGGTGTTACACTTCCTGTTGCTAAGGTTGAAGTCGTCGATATAAAAGACAAAGAAGTTGAAAAACAAGCTTTAAAACAAGCGGTTTTAAATGTTGAAGCAATGAACACAGAAACCAATCGTTTTAACGAGGCTAGTTTTGATCCTATTAAAAAGGCCGAAGAAAGAGTTCCTGCTGATAAATATTCTTCTTTAAGTGTGGATGAAAAATTTCTTGATTTGATGAATAAAAACTCTGACCTCGTCGATATTGCTAAAAAAATGAACGAAAGAATTGCAAGAGTTGAAGAAGCTTCGGTCGACCCTGTTGTTATTAATGCAGTGATGGATAAGGTTTCAACAATCGAAACAAAAATGGCGGATTCTCCTTCAAAGGCGATTAATTCGGCTATGGTTATTGCTTTGTCTCATTTAAGATATGCAATTTTGTCAGGTGAAAATTTTGTTTATGAACTTGATACAATTAAATTACTTGCTACTGAAAATGAAAAAATTACAACAGAGCTTAAAGGTTTGGATATTTTCGTTGCTGGTGTTAAAAACTCTGAAAGTTTGAAAAAAGAATTTGCAGAAGCTTTGGTAAAGGCTGATAACTTTGTCATGACAAAAGATGCGGGCGATTTGAAATCAAAAATTTTGGATAAAATTAACGATGTTGTTGTAATTAAAAGAGTCGATGGCAGACCTGTGGACGGTGTGTTACTTGCTTTGTATGAAAAAACTATGCCTTTGATTGAAAAAGGAAATATTTCAGAAGCCTTGGTCGAAGTTAATGCTTTAAATGATGAAACCAAAAAATTCTTTGAAACTTTTATTAAAGATGCAAATGACAAGGCTAAAACTTTGGAAATCATTGACCAAGTTAAGGTTTTGGTAAAAGAAGGGTTTTTGGCTGGGATTAATAAAAAGCAAGAGGCTAAACAATAATAACTTTTTTCATTAATTTATAAAAATTAAAAGAAAGGAACCTATGTTTAAAAAGATTTTTTACTTTATTTTGATTGTAACCGTGGCTGTGGTCGCTGTGTTTTTTACGAAAAATCAAGGAGATGTAAATATCGTTTGGCTTGATTATCAAATCAAAACTACGGTTCCTTTCTTTATTATTTTTGTGTTGTTTGTTTTTTATGTGTTCAATTTGCTTATTTTAAAGCCAATTAATTTCATCAAAAGAAGAAGGCATATTAAATCCGAAGATTTTAAACAAACTTCTCTTGTTACTTCGATACTTTCTTATGCTTTGATTGATGATAAAAAGACGGCTTTAAAGTTGAATGAAAAGCTTTTAAGTAAATATGGTGAAAATCCTTTGGTTAATTTGGCTTTGGCTAAGGTTGATGATAATAAAACTTTGGTCGAGGCAATATCAAACAAATTAATCGAAAATAAAGAAACCTTGGTGCTTGGATTAAAAGGTTTAATCGAGCTTAACGAAGGTGTGGACGATACAAAGGCTTTGGTATATGCTAACCAAGCTTTCAAAGAAACAAAGCTCCCATGGGCTTTGAAATCGGCGGTAAGGCTTATGATTAAAAACGGGCTTTATGAAGATGCTTTGAAAAGTTTGGATGGCAATAAAAAACTTATAAGCCAAGAAGAATTTAAGGAAGTTAAGGTTTCCTTGTTGATGAAATTATCGGAAAACGAAGCTAAGAAAGAAAAATATCTTAACGAGGTTATAAAACTTGATTATACCTTTGTTCCTGCATATATTTCTTTGGCCTCTTTTTATAAAGATAAGGGTAAGGATAATAAGGCGTTAAAATGCCTTAAAAAGGCTTACCAAACAAACCCAGATATCATGATTTATGATTATGTTGAAAAAAATCTTTGTGGTGATGGCGATATTATCAAAATTACAAAAGAATTGATTGAAGATAATCTTAATAATGATGTTTCGACTCTGATACTTGCAAGAAGTCATATGAAAGCAGGAATTTTTGGGCAAGCGTTGAATTATTTCAAAGAATATCTTGTAAATAATGCGCCAAATACCAAGATTGCTTTGTTTATGGCAAAACTTGAAAAAGAAATGGGCAATTTAAAAGAAGTCGAAAAATGGAATAATGCGATTCTTAATGCTGAATTTGATGGAAAATACAGATGTGAGAAATGTGGTTTTGAATATTCGTCTTGGCAAGCAAGTTGCGATAATTGTGGCTCTTTTTCAAGCATTAAGTGGAGCGATCTAAACTCTAAAAGTAAAGAAATTGTTGCTTATAATTAAATTTTAAGTAAAAAAGCTTGACTTTAAAAAATATTATTGGATAATATGAACATTCGAAAAGTGTTGATTTTTAAGGATTAATAAAATGGCAAAAACTGCAAGACTTCAAATCAGATTGGAAAGCACTGCTGGAACTGGATATTTCTATGTTACTTGGAAAAACCCAAGAACTAAGACTGAGAAATTGGTTTTAAAGAAATATGACCCAAAAATTAAAAAGCATGTCGATTTCAAAGAAACAAAGATTAAGTAATCTTAATCGATGAGATTTTTTAAAAACAAGCCCTCGTTTATATACGAAGGCTTGTTTGTTATTTAGGGGTTATATATGAAAGATATTGAAAATAGGCTGATTGAGATTGAAAGAGCGATTGCTGATCACGACAGGATTGTAAATGATTTAAATAACATTGTTTTTGAACAAGGTAAATTAATTGATGCTTTGATAAAACAAAATAAATATTTAATGTTGCAATTAGAAAATGATTTAGTAAAGCCTTTAAGCCAAGAAGTACCACCACCTCATTATTAGTATCATGTGAATAAGGGACTTAAAAAAGTGGTTATTAAAGGTCTTTGTAAAGAGTTTGCACCTCATAATACAAGATACCAATCATAACACTTTGTTTCGTAATTATGACGGCTTTAATAACCGATAAATATTATATCATAAATTGTTTTTTTAAAAAAAGAGCTTACTTGAATTCTTAAAATCAGAGATTTTTCCGTCCCTAAGATTAATACTTGCCAAGGAGCTTTGTTTCGCAATCAAGGTAGTTCAAGTAAGCAATAAAATTATGGCATTATAATATTATCGTTGTCAAATATTTGGTTTATTTCATTTTGCATTTTTGCATCTGTTAAATATTGGTTTAATTTTTCATAGTAGTTGTTTAAAAACTTTTTTCTGTGAAATAAATCTTTATTAAAATTTAAAATATTTTGAGCTTCATCAAAATCTTTTTTGTTTAATGAATTGAAAAAGTTTATGTTTGTATCAACAAAATTTTTAACATTTCGATGATAAGCTTTTCTTTTTTCTTTGCTAGGATATATATTACTATCTTCTATAAGATTTCTAACCTCATAACAAACATCAAGGTTATTGTTTAGATTAGAATTATTAGTTAGAACTTTATTTAAAAGTTCATATATTTTAAGATTAGATTTAATAGTTTCGTTTTCAGGGGCAATTTTTAAAAGTATATTTTTAGTATTTAAAAATCTTTTACCAAAAAAATCAAATTCGCTAAGATTTATTTGTAATTCTGTAGTTCTTCTATCTAATACAGCTTTTATTGAATTTTCAGTAATACTTTGAGCATCTTTTATTGTTTCTTTTAAGCTATTTGCTTTTCTTTCATATGCCATAGCATGCTTTTCAAAATTATTTTGGCGGAGAAAATCAGCTTTTTTTTCTAAAAATTTTATTTTAAGTTTTTGGGTGGTTTCATATAAAGATGATAATTCTTCTTTGCTAGAAGTGTAGTAAACATCAGAAAGATAATTGTTTAAAAACCTTTCTTCAAAATAATAAACATTATTTTTTTCAGGATATTTAGTTGGGTCGATAAAGTCTGTGCGATCAAAATCGATTATTTTTACATTATCATTATCAATTATGATATTTGCAGCCCAAAGATCTCTGTGTATAACACCTCTTTTATCAAATTCAAAAAGCAAATTGTAAATTTTTTCAAAATGGATATCTTTAACAATATTTTTTTCAAAGGAGATATCGTCAGATGAAATTGAAACTCCTTTTACCCACTCTACAATCATAAGGTTATTATTGTGTGTTTTATCAGGGTTTGAAAAATCTCCGCTATAATAATAAAACTTTGGTATATCATTTAAATCTTTTAATTTTTGATATGCAAGAGCCTCTTTGTGGAGGATTTCTAAGCTTTTAAGTATGGTGTCATTTTTATTATCAGGAACAGTTGTCTTTTTTATTGCATAGATTTTACCAGATTTAGGTGATTCGTATTTAAAAATTCTTGAACGATATCTTTTGCTATACCAAATGACACCTTTTGATTTTTCATTTATATTGATTAAATCAATATCTATATCGGATGGAATTTCTCCAATTTTGAATATTGTTTTATCATTAAGGTTTTCAGCCTTTAAATGCGTTGAATATAAAATTGTTGCTGAGATTATAAAAAGAATAAGAATAAATTTTTTGCTAAATATGATTTTTTTCATTTTTAAGGATGCTTCTTGTTTATTAATTACCGTTGATAACATATTAATTGATGATTATATATAATTATATAAAGTTAATAAATGTTTTTATATAGAAATTAACAGTTAATAATAATTTGATTATAAACCAAGATAAAAAAATGGTGCCGTTGACGAGAATCGAACTTGCGACCTCTCCCTTACCAAGGGAGTGCTCTACCCCTAAGCTACAACGGCACTTTTAATGTAAAAAGCATCAAAAAAACTTTTTACAAACTTTCGTAAAAAATATAATACAAAAAGTTTGTATTTTTGCAAGCTTTTTTATATTATATTTTTCATGATGAAAGAAAATAAAGAAAAAACAAGGGAAAACCTTAGGCTTGAAAAGCAAGCGGCCAAGTTGCGTGAAAATCTTAAAAAACGCAAGATTTGGCAAGAAAATCATGACAAATTACAAAACGAATTAGATGAAGAAAGAGGCAAAAATGGCTCAGAAAATAAAGGTTAAAGGCGGAAATTCTTTAATTGGTAAGATTGATGTAAGCGGTTCTAAAAATGCTGCCTTACCGCTTTTGGTTGCCACTCTTTTAACTGATGAACCAGTTATTCTTCATAATGTTCCAAAGCTTGACGATATCGCTATGATGAAGGCTTTGCTTAAATCTCATGGGGTGAAGATAAAAGAAGAAGATGGTGGAAAAACTTTGGTTTTGCAAAGCGATTCGATTACAAATTTCACGGCTGATTACGACATGGTAAGTAAAATGAGAGCGTCTTATTATGTTTTAGGGCCTCTTGTTACAAGGTTTGGTAAGGCTGATGTTGCTTTGCCTGGTGGTTGTGCGATTGGCACAAGACCAACTAATTTTCATACCGATGCTTTAAAAGAAATGGGTGCGGTTATTCGTTTGGAAAGAGGTTATATAAAGGCCTTTACCACGGGAAATTTAGAAGGTGCAAAAATACAATTTGCAAAACAAAGTGTGGGTGCGACTATTAATACTATGATGGCGGCTTCGTTGGCAAAAGGCGAGACTGTTATTAATAATGCGGCAAGTGAGCCTCATATTGTTGATGTTGCTAATCTTTTGAATAAAATGGGTGCCAAGATTTCTGGTGCTGGGACTTCTAAAATCGTTGTTTATGGTGTTGATAAATTAAACGGTGCTGAACATTCGGTTATTGCTGACCAAATCGAGGCTGGGACTTATGCTGTTGCTGCTGTGATTACTAAGGGTAAGCTTGAAATTAATGGTATTTCTCCTGATATTTTACCTGCTGAAATTGATGTTTTGAAAAAAATTGGAGCCGATATAAAAGAGCTTGAAAACGGGTTTATTGTTGATGCAACTAAATCAGAATTAAAGGCAGTGGATATTTTTGTAAAACCATATCCTGGGATTCCAACTGATATGCAAGCTCAACTTATGGCCTTGCTTACAGTTGCAAAAGGTTCGGCTTTGGTTACGGAAACAATTTGGGAAAATCGTTTTATGCATGTTCCTGAACTTGTAAGGCTTGGTGCGGATATTAAGGTTTTGAATAATTCCGAAGCTTTGGTTAC
>JAKJEU010000249.1 GCA_022705265.1 Pseudomonadota bacterium
AAACCCCTCATGACCCAGGTTTCATTGTGATTGACGAGGTTTTGGGACAACTTACAACTTTTGTTTTTATTGCTCATTCGTTAAAAGGAACTTTTGACAATGCTTGGCTTTATTTAGTTGGCTTTGCCTTTTTCCGTCTTTTTGACATTTGCAAATTTGGGCTTGTCAAATGGGCTGATGAAAAACTTGAAAACGAATATGGAGTAATGCTTGACGATTTATTCGCTGGAATCTTTGCTGGATTGGTTTTATTTTTAATAAATTATTTCCTTTAAAATAAACACCTCTCATAAAAAAAGCCTTTGACATCATTTTATCAAAGGCTTTTTGTTTTTTAACCGCTCATCAATTGCGATTATTAGGTCTTCTTTAAGTTTTTTAGCATCAAAATGGAATTCTTTTAAACCAACCACATAATCTATTGCCCTACTTTTGTCTATATATTCTAATAATTTATTATTATATAAATAACTATCTTTAAGACCTTTAAACTTCATATAAAAACTTACAATTTTTTTAGCAATATCATCATCGAGGCAACCTATTTTATCAGCATTTTTATCATATATTATAAAATAATTATCATAAATTGGATAAATAATATCAAAATAGCTACCAATTTCTTGTTTTTCCAACGACTCTCCAACCTCTGAATAAGCCTTCCAAACTGCCTCAACCTCGACTTTAATTGCTTTTAAAACCGACCTTATTTGTTCTTCTTCATCTTTTTTTGAAAAATATCTTTGAAGCCAAAAGGACGATGCAAAACCTAAAATCGCACCTAGAACTCCGTCTTGAATTTCAATTACTTTGAAAAAACAATTACCTATTAATACTAAACAAAATATAAGCAATATTGTATCAATCATAAGGCTTGCCTTTATTTCAAATGCATAAGGTATTCTTGGACATCAAGGGCGGACATACAACCAGAACCAGCGGCAACGATAGCTTGGCAATAAATTGGGTCTTGGACATCGCCTGCTGAAAATACGCCTTTTACATTGGTTAAGGTTCTTTTTCCTTCGGTCTTGATAAATCCGTTTTCATCCAATTCAATATGGCCTTTAAATACCGAAGTATTAGGAGTGCTTCCAATCGCAACAAAGGCTCCGTCAACTTTGATTTCATTTAAACTTCCGTTTTTGACATTTTTAAGCCTTATAGCATTTAATTTTGTTGGGTTTTCCTGTCCTAAAAATTCGTCCACCACGCTGTCATAATGAATGGTTATTTTTGGATTTTGCATTACTTTTTCTTGTAAAACTTTTTCGCCTCTGAACTCATCGCGACGATGAATAAGGTTTACTTTTGAACAAATATTTGCAAGGTGCATAGCTTCTTCCAAAGCCTTTGAACCACCACCGATTACAGCCACCTCTTTATTTTTGAAAAAGAAACCATCACAAGTAGCACAAGCCGAAATCCCTCTGCCCTTATATTTTGCTTCGCTTTCGATTTCAAGCCATCTTGCCTTAGCACCAGTTGCGATAATAACCGCATCAACATGGTATTCGTCGCCATTATCGCCCATCAAAACAAGTGGAGATTTTGAAAAATCAACATCAGTAATAATATCATCAATTAAAACCGCACCCATTTTCAAAGCATGAGATTGCATTTTATCCATCAATTCGAAACCAGAAATAACCTCGTCAAAGCCAGGATAATTTTCAACTTCATTAGTCGCAGTCAA
>JAKJEU010000250.1 GCA_022705265.1 Pseudomonadota bacterium
AAACAGGGCTTGACATAACCGACATAAAAATCAATTCTTTTTATAACGATATTTTTGAAAAACAAGGCAAACACTATCTTACAATTTATGTATTTTCAAGGGTTAAAGGGGAACAAAGTCCAAAATTAATCGAACCAGAAAAATGCGATGGTTGGCAATGGTTTGACGTCATTGATGGTTTTAAACAAAATTTGTTTTTTTCATATGCAAAGGCTGTGAAATTATCTGATATAGAAAGTTATATCGATATATAAATTAAAACATTAAATTTTTATTTGATTAGATAAGCTTTTAAATTTTGTTATTAAAAAATATATTTTTAAAGTATAATTTTGTTTAAGATTAAATTTAACTAATATCAGTGTAAGGAATTTTATATGTTTTTTAAAAATACCTCTTTTATAAAAAGTAATTATTTAAATTTAAAAGAAAAAATAATTGAATCCTTAACATCAATTATTCCTGTAAGTATTATTGTTTTTTTATTATCTTTTTTACTTGTCCCAATAAGAATAGACATGCTGATGGTTTTTATTGTCGGCTCGTTATTGCTTATTTTGGGTATGGGGATGTTTATGATTGGAGCCGATATGGCGATGATGCCAATTGGTGAATTTATCGGTGCAGCCTTAACAAAATCAAGGAAGCTTTGGTCTATTTTGTTTATAAGCTTTTTAATCGGAACGGTGGTGACTATATCAGAACCTGATTTACATGTGTTGGCTGAACAAGTGCCAAATGTCCCGAACATGATTATTATTTTATCGGTGGCTTTGGGTGTGGGTTTGTTTTTGTTGCTTTCGGTTTTAAGGATTTTTCTTAAAATAAGGCTTTCGATATTGCTTGCTATTTTATATGGTTTGACTTTTATTTTTGCTTTGTTTGTTCCTGACAATTTTTTATCAGTAGCCTTTGATGCAGGAGGAGTTACAACAGGTCCTATTACCGTTCCTTTTATTATGGCGTTAGGTATTGGTTTTGCGAACATGAGAAACGACAAAGACGCGAGCAATGACAGTTTTGGTTTGGTTGCGTTATGTTCGGTTGGTCCAATTTTGGCTGTGATGATTTTAAGCATGGTTTATAAGCCAAGCGGGGCAGATACCGAAGAGCTGATGGCTATGCCAGTGATTGATAATTCAATGGAGCTTTTTTTATTGTTTAAAAACAGCTTCCCTCATCTTTTAAAAGAGGTTTCGTTGGCATTATTTCCAATTATCGTGGTGTTTTTGTTGTTCCAAGCCTTTATTTTAAAACTTGGCATAAGAAGGCTTTTAAAAATATCAATTGGAATTTTGTATACATATCTAGGTTTAGTAGTGTTTTTTGTGGGGGTCAATGTTGGTTTTATTCCTGTGGGCAATTATTTAGGAAAAGCAATAGGAAGTCTTGATTATAACTGGATTATTGTGCCAATAGGCATGGTTATTGGCTATTTTGCAGTCGAGGCAGAGCCTGCGGTTCACATTTTAACCAAGCAGGTAAGCGAAATAACCATGGGCGTTATTTCAAGAAAAGCTTTGACTTTGGCTCTTTGTATCGGGGTTTCAATATCAATTGGACTTGCAATGTTTAGAATAATTGCGGGCATTCCTTTGATGTATTTGCTTGTCCCAGGTTATTTAATCGCCGTGTCGCTGATTTATTTTGTTCCGCCAATTTTTACGGCTATTGCTTTTGATTCAGGCGGGG
>JAKJEU010000056.1 GCA_022705265.1 Pseudomonadota bacterium
CCCTGCCACTTCTTAGAAGAGCTTTAATAAATAAATTGATTCAAAGTTTTAATGAAAGTTTAATTATGATTTCTCCATCTCAGTTTTTTAAACAAGTAAAACAAGAGGTTTCAAAAGTTACATGGCCAACTCGTAAAGAGGCAGGAGTAGGAACAATAACAGTAGTTATTTTGTGTGCTCTCGCTTCTATTTTTGTATTTGCTGCCGATTCTTTTTTTGGCTTTGCAATCAAAACAATACTTGGCTTTGGGGGTTAATATAAAATGACAGCAAGATGGTATGTGTTGAATGTATATTCTGGATTCGAAAAGAAGGTCGCAGAAACAATCAAAGAACAAGTAGCATACAAAGGTATGAGCGAAAAGTTCGAGGAAATCTTGATTCCAACTGAGGAAGTTGTTGAAATCAGAAAAGGTGCTAAGGTAAATACGGAAAGAAAATTTTTCCCAGGTTACATCTTAATCAAGATGGAAATGACCGATGATACTTGGCATTTGGTAAAAAATACAGGTAAGGTGACAGGTTTTCTTGGTGGTAAGAAGCCGACTCCAATTACCGAAGCCGAAGCAAAAAGAATTTTACAACAAGTTGAAGAAGGTGCAGAAAATCCAAAAAGTACTGTTACCTTTGAAGTCGGTGAACAAGTTAAGGTATCTGATGGTCCGTTTAGCTCGTTTACTGGCGTTGTCGAAGAAGTTGATGCTGAAAGATCAAGACTTAAAGTCTCTGTTTCTATATTCGGTCGTTCAACTCCAGTAGAGCTTGAATATACACAAGTTGAAAAAGTATAAATAAAACATTCGTGGAAGAATTAAGCCAATTATTCGAACCACGAAACCTAAATAAATTAACGAAAGGTATTATAAAATGGCAAAAAAAGTATTAGGCTTTATTAAGTTGCAAATACCTGCAGGTAAGGCGAATCCTTCTCCTCCTGTTGGTCCTGCTCTTGGTCAAAGAGGTCTTAACATTATGGAATTCTGCAAGGCTTTCAACGCTGCTACATCTAAGATGGAACCAGGAATGCCAATTCCAGTTGTAATCACAGCATATCAAGACAGAACATTCTCATTCATCACTAAAATGCCTCCTGTAAGCTATTTCTTAAAGAAAGCTGCTGGACTTGCAAAAGGTGGTAGTGAACCAGGAAGAAAGAAAGCTGGTAGCGTTACTGTTGCTCAAGTAAAAGAAATTGCACAAAACAAAATGAAGGACATGAATTGTTCAACAGTTGAAGCTGCAATGGAAATGATTAAAGGTCAAGCTCTTTCTATGGGCTTTGAGGTTCAGGAGTAATAGACGATGGCTGGTAAAAGACTTAATTCAATTAAAAAATCTTATGATAAATTAAAGGCTTATTCAACAAGCGAAGCTGTTAAAATGGTAAAAGCTAATGCTAAGGCTAAGTTTGATGAAACTATCGAAATCGCTATGGTTTTAGGGGTTGACCCAAAGCATGCTGACCAACAAGTCAGAGGCATGGTAACTCTTCCAAACGGAACTGGTAAATCTTTGAAGGTTGCTGTTTTCGCAAGAGGACCAAAAGCAGAAGAAGCAAAAAAAGCTGGTGCTGATATCGTTGGTGCAGATGATTTAGCTGAAAGAATCCAAGGTGGAGAAATTAATTTCGAAAGATGTATCGCAACTCCTGATATGATGGCGGCTTGGTAAAATTTTGGGTACAAAAGGCTTGATGCCTAACCCTAAGCTTGGAACTGTTACTATGGATGTTGCTGGTGCTGTTAAGGCTGCTAAGGCTGGACAACTTCAATACAGAACTGATTCAAACGGTTTAATCCATGCTGGCGTTGGCAAGGCTTCTTTTGATGAAAAAGCATTAGAAGAAAATGTTAAATTCTTTATCGACACAATTATCAAAGCTAAACCAAGTGGTGCTAAAGGTTCTTATATTAAGAAAATTACTTTAAGCTCAACACAAGGTGCTGGCGTCGTAATCGATTTAGCATTATAATTAACGAGTTTCCCTTAGGTGTTAAAGCCTAAGGGATAAAAAACCTGTCCAAGACTGTTGGTTTTCTTGGTTGAAATATTAAGAATTTAATTTTTGAAGTAAATTTCAAAATCCAACAATAGACAACTTGAAAGAAGAAAAAGCAAGATCAAAAATCTTCGCTTTGACTTTAAAAGGGCAGGAATTATTAACCTGATTTTTAAAGGGTATCCCTTTAAAGTCAAATTTATGGAAAAGAGGAACGAAAGTGAATCGTGAAGAGAAAAAACAACTAGTCGATGCTATGAACGAAGTGTTCAAGAACTCTGAATTAGTACTTGTTTCTTTAAACAAAGGTTTAACTGTTGAAGAAAGTACAAAACTCAGAGGAGCAATTCGCAAAGCTGGTGTCGAAATCAAAGTTGTAAAAAACCGCTTAGCACGAATTGCTTTGGCTGAAACCGAATATACTGGATTAAGCGATATGCTTAAAGGTCCTACTGTATTATCATATGGTAATGACCCTGTTGCTGTTGCTAAGACTGTTGTCGATTTCAATAAGACAAATGATAAGCTCGAAATCGTAGGAGCTGTGTTCAATGGTCAAGTTCTTGATATCAATGGTATCAAAACACTTGCATCACTTCCTTCAATGGATGAACTCAGAGCTAAGATTATCAGCATCATTCAAACTCCTGCTACAAGAATTGCTGGCGTTGTTCAAGCCCCAGCTGGTCAACTTGCAAGAGTTTTCGGAGCTTATGCTAAAGCTTAATTTTATAAGTGTTTTTTAAAACAACTTTTTATTATACAAATTTTAAATTTTTAAATATATTTTTAGGAGAAAAGAGATGGCTGATCTTGCCAAAATCGTAGAAGAATTATCAACATTAACAGTAATCGAAGCTGCTGAGCTTTCAAAAATGTTAGAAGAAAAATGGGGCGTTTCTGCTGCTGCTCCTGTAGCTGTAGCTGCTGCTGCTGCACCTGCTGTTGCTGCTGAAGAAAAAACAGAATTCACAGTAGTATTAGCTGACGCTGGCGCAAACAAAATCAATGTTATTAAAGAAGTAAGAACTATCACAGGCTTAGGTCTTAAAGAAGCTAAAGATTTAGTTGAAGGCGCTCCAAAGCCAGTTAAAGAAGGCGTTTCAAAAGAAGATGCTGACAAAATGAAAAAACAACTCGAAGCAGCTGGTGCTAAGGTTGAATTGAAGTAATATCTTTTGAAGATAACTTCAAAAACATAAATTTAAGTCGGTGTAGGGTCTTAAAATGAATAAGACTCTACCCGACTTAAAATGGTAAAAAATAGAAATAAAACTTTTAAGGTGGAAGAGACAAATGAAGAAAACATCTTTTACAGGACGCAAAAGAGTTCGTAAAAATTTCGGAAGAATTCAAGTTATTGCAGAAATGCCTAATTTGATTGAGGTACAAAAGAGTTCTTATAACCAATTCTTGCAAGTCGGTACAAAAGCGAGCAAAAGAACAGATACAGGATTGCAGGATGTTTTCAAGTCGATATTCCCTATAAAAGACTTTTTAGGTCGCGGTGAACTTGAATTCGTTAAATATGAACTTGACGAACCAAAATTCGATGTCGAAGAATGTTTAAAAAGAGGGGTTACTTTTTCAGCACCTCTTAAAGCAACTTTAAGATTAGTTGTTTGGGACATCGATGAAGATACAAAAGCAAGAAGTATCCGTGACATCAAAGAACAAGAAGTTTACATGGGTGACATTCCTTTGATGACTGAAAATGGTACTTTCGTGGTTAACGGTACCGAAAGAGTTATCGTTTCCCAAATGCACCGTTCACCTGGTGTGTTCTTTAATCACGATGGTGGTAAAACTCACTCCTCTGGTAAATATTTGTTCAATTCTCGTATCATTCCTTATCGTGGCTCATGGCTCGATTTCGAATTCGATGCAAAAGATTTAGTTTATGTAAAAATTGACAGAAGAAGAAAACTTCCAATTACCACTTTGCTTTATGCTTTGGACAACGAAGCAACCGAAAAAGCAAGATTAGAAGGTAATTTTGACATCGAAAATGCCGAAGGTATGTCAAGAGAAGAAATTTTATCTTACTTCTATAAAGTCATTAATTATAAAAAAGAAAAAGCTGGCTTTGTAACTTCTTTCGTTCCAGAAAGATATAAAGGCGTTACTTTGAAACATGATTTGGTTGACGCTGATAACTTTAAATCAATGGCAAAAGCTGGCGAAAAGCTTACAATCAGAGCTTTAAGAAAATTAAAAGAAAATGGTTTTGAAAATGTTCTTGTAACTGCTGACGAATTGGCAGGACATTATTCTGCATACGATATTATTGATGAAAAAACTGGTATCATTAAGCTTGAAGCTGGTGACGAAATTTCATCAACAAAATTAGAAGAATTGTTAAAAGACGGCGCAACTGAGATTGCTGTGCTTGATATTGACCATGTAAATGTTGGTCCATATATCAGAAACACTTTGTTAGTTGATAGCTCTGCTTCAAGAGATGATGCTTTAAGAGAAATTTATAAAATAATGCGTCCTGGTGAACCACCAACCTTGGAAACAGCAGACTCCTTATTCCGTGGTTTGTTCTTTGATATCGAAAGATACGATTTGTCAACTGTTGGTCGTGTGAAAATGAACGCAAGACTTGATATTTCAAACGAACAAGTACCTGATACTTACAGAGTTTTGAGAAAAGACGACATTTTAAGAATTATCAAAATCTTGGTAGATTTAAAAGACGGCCGTGGTGAAATCGATGATATCGACCACTTAGGAAACCGTCGTGTAAGGTCTGTGGGCGAATTGATGGAAAATCAATATCGTATCGGACTTTTAAGAATGGAAAGAGCAATCAAAGAAAGAATGAGTTCGGTTGATATCGACACCATTATGCCACATGATTTGGTTAATGCTAAACCTGCTGCTGCTGCGGTTCGTGAATTCTTTGGTTCATCACAATTATCACAATTTATGGATCAAACCAATCCTTTGGCTGAAATCACACATAAAAGAAGGGTTTCTGCATTAGGACCAGGTGGTTTGACCAGAGAAAGAGCAGGGTTCGAAGTTCGTGACGTTCATCCAACACATTATGGACGAATTTGCCCGATTGAAACACCAGAAGGTCAAAACATTGGTTTGATTAACTCATTATCAACTTATGCAAAAATCAACCAATACGGTTTCATCGAAAGCCCTTATAGAAAAATTACAGAAGGCAAGCTTACAAAAGAAGTTGTTTACTTATCAGCTATGGAAGAAGGCAAATACACAATTGCCCAAGCAAACGCAGAAGTTGACAGCAAAGGTAAACTCGCATCTGATTTAGTTCTTTGCAGAAGAAATGGCGACCTCGTATTCGCAAAACCAGAAGAAGTCGATTTTATCGATGTTTCTCCAAGACAATTAGTGTCAGTTGCTGCTGCATTAATTCCATTCTTGGAAAACGACGATGCGAACCGTGCTTTGATGGGATCAAACATGCAACGCCAAGCTGTTCCTTTGTTAACTGTTGACGCTCCTTATGTTGGAACTGGTATGGAAGCTGCGGTTGGTCGCGATTCTGGTGCTGCTGTTTCTGCAAAAAGAGGTGGTATTGTTCAACAAGTTGATGCAAGAAGAATCGTTATCAAGGTTACTGATGAAGTTTCTGCTTCTGATAGCGGTGTTGACATTTATAACCTTTCAAAATTCCAACGCTCTAACCAAAGTTCATGTATGAACCAAAGACCTATTGTTAAAGTGGGTGATGTGGTTAAGGCAAAAGACATTATTGCTGATGGTCCTTCGACTGAACTTGGTGAATTGGCTTTGGGAAGAAATGTACTTTGCGCATTTATGTCATGGAACGGTTATAACTACGAAGACTCTATTTTGATTTCTGAAAGAATTGTGTCTGACGATGTTTTCACTTCTATTCACATTGACGAATACGAAGTAATGGCTCGTGACACAAAATTGGGTCAAGAAGAAATTACTCGCGATATTCCAAATGTCGGTGAAGAGAACCTTAAAAACCTTGACGAAGCTGGTATAATTTATATCGGAAGCGAAGTTAAACCTGGTGATATTTTGGTTGGTAAAGTAACTCCTAAGGGTGAATCTCCAATGACACCAGAAGAAAAATTGTTAAGAGCAATTTTCGGTGAAAAGGCTGCTGATGTTAAGGATACTTCTTTGAGAGTTCCTCCTGGTGTTAGCGGTACTGTGGTTGAGGTCAGAGTATTTAACCGTCGCGGTATCGAAAAAGACGAACGCTCTAAGGCGATTGAAATGGCTGAAATCGAAAGACTTGCAAAAGACAGAAATGACGAAAAAATCATTTTGGAAAGAGCATATCAAGAAAGATTAAAGCAACTTCTTATCGGTCAAAAGACTGCTGGCAAGAAGTCAGAAGTTATTACCGAAGAATATTTGGCTAATATCGGACCTTATAATTTAAGAAATATAGCAATCGAAGACGATGCTGTTATGGCTGCGGTTGAAGAATTGACTAAATCTTATGACGAACGAATCAAAGCTATTCAAAAGCGTTTTGATGACAAAGTTGAAAAAGTCAAAGATGGTGATGAACTTCCACAAGGCGTGTTAAAGATGGTTAAAGTCTTTATCGCTCAAAAGAGAAAGTTACAACCTGGTGATAAAATGGCTGGTCGTCACGGAAACAAAGGTGTTATTTCAAGAATTTTACCATTAGAAGATATGCCTTATATGGAAGATGGTACTCCTATGGATATCGTGTTGAACCCACTTGGTGTGCCTTCTCGTATGAACATTGGTCAAATTTTGGAAACTCATCTTGGTTGGGCTTGTAAGGAAATTGGAAGAAAAGTCGGCAAAATGCTCGAAGATGTCCAACAAAAACAAGCTTCGGTTGAGGATTTAAGAGGCAAAATCGAAGACATTTATGGTAAGAGAGAATACAAAAACAACATCGCTGATATGAACGATGATGAAATTATGGAATTGTCTCATTACTTAACTGATGGTTTGCATATCGCAACCCCAGTTTTCGATGGCGCAAGAGAATCAGATATCGTCGAAACTTTACAAAAGGCTGACCTTCCAACTTCTGGACAAGTAACTTTGTATGATGGAAGAACTGGTGAACCGTTTGAAAGACAAGTGACAGTAGGTTACATTTATATGTTAAAACTCCACCACTTGGTTGACGATAAAATCCATGCTCGTTCAATTGGTCCATACTCACTTGTTACGCAACAACCTCTTGGTGGTAAGGCGCAATTCGGTGGTCAAAGATTCGGGGAAATGGAAGTTTGGGCTCTTGAAGCTTATGGTGCTGCTTATACTTTACAAGAAATGTTGACAGTAAAATCTGACGATGTTTCAGGAAGAACTAAGGTCTATGAATCAATCGTTAAGGGCGAAGGCAATTTCGAAGCTGGTACACCTGAATCATTTAATGTGTTGGTCAAAGAAATGCGTTCATTATGCTTGAATGTTGAACTTAATAATAAAGAATTTTAATTTTTAGAGGATATAAAACTTATGAATGAAGTCGTAAAAGTTTTAGGACAAGGCAATACTCCAGTAACTTTTGATGAGATTAAAATCTCTATTGCTTCGCCTGAGAAAATTAGGTCATGGTCATTTGGCGAAATCAAAAAGCCAGAAACCATTAACTATCGTACTTTTAAACCTGAAAGAGACGGTTTGTTCTGTTCAAGGATATTTGGTCCTCAAAAAGATTATGAATGTCTTTGCGGTAAGTACAAAAGAATGAAGTACAAAGGCGTCGTTTGCGAAAAGTGCGGTGTTGAAGTAACATTGTCAAAAGTAAGACGCGAAAGAATGGGACATATCGAGCTTGCTGCTCCTGTTGCTCATATTTGGTTTTTGAAATCACTCCCAAGCCGTGTTGGTTTGCTTTTGGATATGATGTTAAAAGACCTTGAAGCTGTGCTTTATTTCGAAAAATACATCGTTATGGAACCAGGTACAACCGATCTTAAACAATATGAACTTTTAAGCGAAGAATCATATCAAGCAAAGGTTGATACTTTTGGTGAAGATGCTTTCCGTGTTGGTATTGGTGCCGAAGCGTTAAAAGAAATTTTACAAGGCGTTAATGTCGAAAGAGAAGCTTTAAAGTTAAGAGAAGAATTAAAAGAAACTAATTCTGATGCGAAAAAGGCTAAGATTGTAAAAAGACTTAAAATATATGAATCTTTCATCGAATCTGGCGCAAAACCAGAATGGATGGTATTAGATGTGGTTCCTGTTATCCCACCTGAATTAAGGCCTTTGGTTCCTTTGGACGGTGGAAGATTTGCAACTTCTGATTTAAATGACTTATATAGAAGAGTAATAAATAGAAATAATA
>JAKJEU010000251.1 GCA_022705265.1 Pseudomonadota bacterium
TGGCTTCTTGCCAACTTGTCTT
The DNA here is from genome assembly GCA_022705265.1 of Pseudomonadota bacterium. Taxonomy (GTDB): domain Bacteria; phylum Pseudomonadota; class Alphaproteobacteria; order JAKJEU01; family JAKJEU01; genus JAKJEU01. The sequence continues at coordinate 23 of JAKJEU010000251.1, forward strand.
TGGCCAAGTCTTGTCCCAAAAGCAAGGATTAAATCAGCACTTTTTACAATGGTGTTTGAATAAGTATTGCCGTGAAGTCCTGCAAAGGAAAAATTATCCCCACAAACATCAAGTCCGTTTAAAGTTGAGACAACAGGAATATTTGTTTTGCTCACAAATTCATTGAATTCATGAATTGCACCCGCAATCCTAATCCCACCACCAGAAATTGCCACAGGTCTTTTTGCATTTTTAATTAATGAAATAACTTCCTCAACCTTATTGTATTCAAAATTCTTAACTTCTTCTTTTATTTCAAAGGACTTTAAAGAAGCTTCATCAATTTCTTTAAACTGGATATCAATTGGAATATCAATTACAACCGAACCTTTACGACCATTCATCGCATAATAATAACATTTTTCAAGTTCAAACCTTATATCCTCTGGATTTTCAAGCATCACAGCATATTTTGTTATTGGTTTCACTATCGAAACGATATCTAAATCTTGAAATCCATTTTGTCTTACACCCTCTGGTTTTATAACATTTGTAAGATAATCTTGACCAGTTATAAAAAGGCATGGGATTGAATCAAAATGAGCATTGGCAATCCCCGTAATTAAATTAGTTGCCCCAGGACCAGAAGTTCCAATCGCAACACCAAATCCTTTTATCCTTGAATAAGCGTCCGCACAAAAAGCCGAAGCTTGTTCATGATAATTTTGAATATATTTAATTTTCCCAGTATTAACCGCAGTATCAAGGATTTTTAAAATCGCTCCACCTTGAAAACCAAAAATATGTTCAACCTTCTTTTCAATTAAAAATTTTGCAATATAGTCAGATACATTCATAAAAATTAAACCTTAATAAGTTGTTTGTTAATTTCTTCTTCCGTAGTCAACATTGGGTCAACATCCATTCCTCTTAACCATAAAAGACCATCAGGCAAAGGATTGCATTTGTTTTTAAGCTCTGGAAATTTATTATAAACGCATACATCTTTTAAAATCACAGGCATATTAAGACCAGCCTCAGCAAAAAATTGGACGGTTGTAAAAAACCTTGAAATATTTATTTCAGTTGGATTAGGAATTCCATTTTCATCATAAGCCATATCAACCCCATAAATACCATGAGGAATTTTACTTACCGCTTTACATGCTTTTAATCCAATTTCATCAACAAGTGGATCCGAATATGTTTCACCAACTCTTGTAACACCTGTAACTCCTGATGGACTTAATGCTGCATGAGCCCAACTGCCTCTTTTTCTCCCCTGTGCTACTACTAACTCGCCGTCTTTGAAAATAGCAAGCCAAGTAACAGTTTTTGGAGTTAAAAGTTCGGCAGCAACAAAATCGCCCCAACCCTCAGAATTATTTATCCAATCCACCGCCATCTCAAAATCATTAGTTGGTAAAGCACCCTTACCACCGCCGCCAATTGACATAGCACGAAGCCAAATTGTGCCATCTTTGTTGCCCAAAGTTTCAAAGGCTTTTTTCAAGTCTTCTTCATTGTTTATAACAATGTTTTCTGGAACTTTTATCCCATAATCTTTAAATTTTTGCCATGATTTATATTTATGAACACAAGTATCAATGGTTTCATAATCAGGCACCAACATTTTTACCCCAGTTGCTTCAATTTCTTCACG
>JAKJEU010000252.1 GCA_022705265.1 Pseudomonadota bacterium
GACAGCGACAGCCCACAGGCGCGCCGTCGCGTGGCGGAGTAGCTCAGCCGGCTAGAGCAGAGGAATCATAATCCTTGTGTCGGGGGTTCGAGTCCCTCCCTCGCTACCATTTTTTATATTGAATTTAAAAATCATGAAAAATCAAAAAGTATTATTATTGTCTTGTTGTGCTCCTTGCTCTTGCGGAGTGATTGATAAAATGGCAAAAGACGGACTTGATTTGACTGTGGTTTTTTATAATCCAAACATCGTTCCATTAGAAGAATATAATAAAAGATGTAATGAAAATCGTGAAGTTTGCAAGCTTTACCACATTCCTTTTATCGAACTTGAATACGATAACGAAAGATGGTGTTCGCTTACAAAAGGCATGGAAAACGAACCTGAGCGCGGTTCACGGTGTGAAATTTGTTTTTATATGAGACTTAAACGGACCATGGAATTTGCCAAAAAAAATGGTTTTGATGCGGTTACTTCGGTGCTTGGAACTTCTCGTTTTAAAAATCTTGACCAAGTAAATAAAATGGCAAACCTTGCTTCACAAGAAGTCGGCGTCCCTTATGTAGAAATCGAATCAAGAAAAAACGGAATGCAGGATTTAAGAAACAATCTAATAAAAGAACTTAACCTTTATTCCCAAGATTATTGCGGTTGTAAGCCAAGATAATATTGTTCCATATTTAAAAGATATGTTTTTATATCCAAACCACCACCATATCCCACCAATTTACCACTTTTCCCTATAACTCTGTGGCATGGAATTATTATTGGAATTTTATTTTTATTATTTGCCATTCCAACCGCTCTTGATGCTTTTTCATTTCCGATTTTTAAAGCAATATCCTTATAACTTACCACTTCTCCATATGGAATTTCTTGCAAGGCTTTTAAAACTTTTATTCTAAAATCGCTTCCATCTAATTTTAAAGGCAAATCAAAAACCTTTAATTTACCCTCAAAATAAGCATCTATTTGTCTTTTTGTTTCTTTAAGTAAAGGGGTACAATCATTTTTTATAAGTTCCTTATATCTTAAAAAAGAAAGATTTGTTATAAAATCACTCTCTTCGATAATTTCAAGACCACCTATTTTAGAATCTATATGAAGTATTTTCATTTTTAATCCAATTTTTATATTAAATATTTTTTATTGTGATATAATCTCACATAAAAACAACAACTTTTTATTTCGGAGAACCGACTTGACTGATAACGAACCAAACAACAAAGAAGAAAAAGAAAAATTAGATGAAATTCTTAATTATGACCCTTCTAAAAAAGACGAAGATTTAGTAAAAAAATGCCCAATTTGTAATAAGAAACCTTTGTTAATCATATCTGTATTAGCTATTGTTCTTATTATTGTCATATCACTTTCTTTTATTTTGAAAAAAGATAACACAGTAACGGTAAATGAACAAGCAAACGATACAAAACAAGCCGTTAAAACAGAACAAAAAATCGAAATGCCAAAAGAAGGTCAAACTTTCAGCGAAAAAGACAAAAATTACATTGATAATAATATCCTGTTTTATCAATTTTATTACCAAAATTCAGTTATTTATTACAACTTATGCAAAACAAATGGTTATGAAATAAATAAATATGTTTCTGTATTTAATGAAAAATTCAAGGATCAAATTAACGAAACCGAACA
>JAKJEU010000253.1 GCA_022705265.1 Pseudomonadota bacterium
AATTTTTGATATGATTTTGTGGCGACAAATTCTTTATCGCAAACAATACATTTTGTTTTTGGTTTCAAAGATTTAAGTTGTAGTTTTTTATCTAGGTGTAATTTTTTATAACCTGCTATACTGCAGTCTGTGCCACAATATTTTTGGTATGATTTATTAGTGGTAAAATCTTTACCACAAATTGAGCATCGTTTGACCATTTACTTTTTTTTGCCTTTCGCTTTGTCTGCATCAACACCTTTATTTTCTGGTTTTACTTTGGCATTAAGTTTTTGCTGTTCAACAGCGGCTTTGCGATCATCATCACTGTTGAATTCTCCACGTCCTTTGCAAACTGGACAAACTGCGTTGTCTTCTTTTTCAAGTTTGCCATAACCCTTGCAGTTAGGGCAAGGAAATGCTGTATGACTTGCATTGCTGTCAAGTTTTTCTTCTTTTTTGACAGCTTTCTTTGCAACCTTTTTCTTTTTAGCTTCTTCAAGATAGAATTTAAAGTCTTTCATTATTTTATGTCCTCATCTCCTTCGGTTTGAGCGGCTTTTTTAGCAGCTTGAATTATTTCTTTGCGTTTATTGGTTAAAAATGTTCTTGCGGTTACTTCAAGTTGATCTGTCAATTGGTCCATCATTTCACGACCAGCAATAGAGATCAAATATTCACCAAGTTCTTTTGGGGATATATGCCCTTTGCCATCAAGAAAAATATTTTCCATAATGAGGTCAAGTTGTGCGAAGCGGCCTTCATGACCAAGATAACCACCGACATTATCACCACGAAGATATGTGGCAATTCCCCTCTGAACTTTTTCAGAAAGAAAACCTTTACCAATGTGTACTTGTTCAAGATATTGCTTAAATGTTCTCATAAATAATCCTCCTTAGAATTCTTGTTGTTCAGCAGTGTCGCGTTTTTCTTTTGCCATCTTTTGGATTGGTTGTTCTTCAGATTCAGGTTCCGCTGAAGTTTCAGTTTCTTCAGGAACTTCAGAATTCTCTTCTCCTCCAAAAGACTTGTTCATATCTGCATCAACATTTACCGGTCCTTGCATTTTAAAACCACTTTCTTTGACTTGGTCCATAGCCGCTTTCATGATAGATTTAATCATGAAATCGCGTTGCTCATTGTCCATTGGTTCATCAAAGTAGTCATTATATTTTTCAATAACTTCTTGAAGGTTCTTACCAGACAATTTAAGAAAAACTTTCTTGCCGTCTTTCTTACCACTGAGTTCAAGGGAAATGCCAGCATCACCAGACATAACCATATTCATAAAGTCTTCAATATTCTTGAATTTAACTGTACGAACTTGATTGCCTTCACAAAAACTTTTCAATTCAGAAGGCATAACATCTTCTAAGTATTTGCCGAAACCCATTATTTGACTCCTTTAAAATGAGCATTAACATAATTCACTGCAGCTTTCTCAGCTTCATCAGGGTCTTTATGTTGTTTCAGCATCGCAGCTCGCGCGGCATTTATAAGATCATTTCTTGATTTTCCGGCTTTTACCATTCCATCAAGAGTGGTTTTTAAATTGCCACCTTGAACAGCTGCATTTGTCTTTTCTTGTGTTGGCGCAGCCTTCATTTCTTGAGAAAACATTGCTTCGAGATATTCTTTCAAATTCATTATTTGTCGCCTCTCATATAACGT
>JAKJEU010000057.1 GCA_022705265.1 Pseudomonadota bacterium
CGAAGATAAAAATAAAGGTTTTAATAAACATTACATTACGGTAAAGTTAAAAGACAAATACGAAGTCGGTGAATTTGTTAATGTAAAGGTTTTAAAAAGTGAGGATTCATGTTTGATTGGTTAAAGAATGGGCTTAACAAAACTTCTCTTAAAATCGTATCAGGAATAAGTTCTATTTTAACTGGAAAAAAGCTTGATAAAGATATGTTGGCATCCATTGAAGACATTTTAATAATGGCTGATGTTGGATATGATACGGCAAGCTCGTTAGTCATGAAATTGGCAAAGAAAAGATACGAAAAGGAAGTAAGTGATAAAGAAGTAAGAGAAATTATTGCTTCTGATATCTCCGAAATATTGGATCATTGCGAAGGTGTGGTTGATTTTGATAATCTTCCAAAGCCTTTTGTTATTTTGATGGTTGGAGTTAACGGAAGTGGCAAGACAACCACGATTGGTAAACTTGCAAGAATGTTTAAGGATAAAGGTTTAACCGTATCCATGGTCGCAGGCGATACTTTCAGAGCAGCAGCAGTAGAACAATTATCAGTATGGGCAAAAAGAACTGATGCTTTCTTTTTAAGTGGTAAAATTGGTGCTGATGCTTCTGGTCTTGTTTTTGAATCTTTGAACACTGCATTAGAAGAAAAACATGATGTGGTGTTAATTGATACCGCAGGAAGGCTCCATAACCGTAAGGATTTGATGCTTGAACTTCAAAAGGTGGTAAGAGTAATCAAAAAAGTTATGCCTTTTGCTCCTCATTTAACTTTGCAAGTAATTGACGCAACAGTTGGTCAAAATGCTCATTCACAAATTCAAAATTTCAAAGAAATGGTTGATGTTAATGGTCTTGTTGTAACTAAGCTTGATGGTACTGCTAAGGGTGGGGTTTTGGTTTCAATTTCTGAAAAACAAAAAGTTCCAACTTATTTCATCGGAGCAGGCGAAAAAATAACTGATATGAAACCATTTAATGCAAAAGATTATGCAAAAGGAATTATGGGGATTGACGAAGAATGATGGATACTTTTAAAATAAAAGATATTGAAATAAAATATCTTTCTCACAGTGGTTTTTTAATCACAAAAGGTGAGCATAAGATATTAATAGACCCATATCTGTCTGAAAATCCTTTGGCAAAAATTAAACCACAAGATATAAAAGCAACCGATATATTGCTTACTCATGGACATTTTGACCATGTTGGTGATGCGATTGAAATTGCAAAACAAAACGATTGTAATATTACCACGGTATTTGAACTTGCTTCTTGGTGTGAAAGACAAGGTGCAAAGGCTAATGGAATGCCTGTGGGTGGTAAGTTTAAATTTCCTTGGGGAATAATTCATTTAAGACAAGCAATGCACGCAAGTATTACTTCTGATGGTGTTTCTGTGGGTTTTCCAGCAAGCATTTTAATCGATTTTGGTGATGTTAAAATATATCATCTTGGCGATACGGCCTTAATTAATGATTTTAAATTGGTCGGTGAAATATATAAACCTGATATTGCTTTAATGCCTATTGGTGGTAAATATACCATGGACATTAACGAAGCCGTTATTGCGACAAAATGGCTTAATGTTTCAACCGTTATTCCAATGCATTATGATACTTTTGATGTTATAAAAGCAAATCCAGAAGAATTTAAACAAAAGGTTGAAAAAGAAACCAACGCAAAATGTGTTATTTTGAGATTTTAAACGGGATATTTATTATCGATTATAAGCAAAATTTCAGAATAAACTTTTTTAATTGAATCTTCGTCATGACCTGTTGCATTTCTTGCTTTTGATATAACTTCATTAGTAAGCTCAATTGGGACGGCAACAAGACCGTATTGAGATAATGTTTCAAGCATATATTTTAAATTTTCAATGCTAATACATTTTTTCATCATCTCCACCCCCTTTTTTAACAATGTTAATTTATATTGTTAAAATTATATATGGAGCTTGATGGAATAAGAAAAAATAAATAAAAAGTATAGGTTTTTTAATTAAAACTATAATTTCTTAAAAGACCGACCAAAATTCCTTGGATTAAAACTCTTTCAGCATCGAAAGTCCGTGCTTCGTATCTTGGGTTAGCAGGCTCTAAAACCACTCCTGCTCCTTTTTTTCTTAAAGTTTTTAAAGTAACTTCAAAACCATCCACCAAAGCCACAACAATTGAACCATTATTTGCAAAATTTGCGCGTTTAATTATGACTGTATCTCCATCTAAGATACCAGCTTCAACCATTGAATCACCAGCAACGGTTAAGGCATAATGGTCGCCAAGCCCAATCATGTCTTTTGGAATTGAAACAGTTGCTTCATTGTCTCTTAAAGCCTCAATCGGAGTTCCAGCAGCAATTTTTCCATATAATGGAAGTTCAATATTTGAATTCTCATTACTTGGTGCATATAAAGGTTTTCCACCAATACTTTCAATTTTTGCAACAGGTTTTTTGGTTTTTTCCACATCTTCTGGAAGTCTTATGACCTCGATTGCCCTTGCTCGATTTTCAAGTCGTTTAAGGAATTTTCTTTCCTCTAACCCCAAAACAAGCCTATGAATTCCTGATTTTGATTGCAAATTTAAAGCGTCCTTCATCTCATCATAAGAAGGAGAAATACCATTTTCTTTTATATATTTATCAATAAAAATTAATAATTCATGTTGCTTTTTTGTAATCATTTTAAAAACTCTTTTAAAAAATCAATGTGTTATAATATATGTTCTATGTTAGTTCTTGGTATATGTCAAGTGTATTTTTTTAGTATTTTTTTAAACAAAAAATGTTATAACCTATAAATAAATGTTAAAGTCCCAAGAAAGAATTATAAATTGAAAAAGATTAAAATAAATAACAGAAGTAAGTTTTTAAAAAAGACGGCTTCAAATATTGTTATAAAAAAGCTTAAAAAAGACCGTAAAGTATTGTTTAAACAAAATGATGCTGATAATAAAATATTGGAATTAAATAATCCAAGTTATTTAAAGGTTATTGCCATAGCTTTGCTTGTAATAATTGTTTTGTTGTTTATTTTTAAAACCAGTCAAAAAGACGAAATGGTTTATAATAAGCCTGCGAAATTCATTGATTTTACAAATAAGTTTTATGAAGAAAAACCAGTAGTAAAAGATGAAGTAATTGAAGAAGAAATTGAAATAATAAGAACAAAGATTACCGAAAAAGATTTGCATTATAATACTTATAACAACGACAAACTTTTGTTCGAAGATTTTGAAGACACCGAGCCAGTGGTTGAAAAAGATATACCACCTGAGCCAAAAAAAATAATCGTTGATAAAAAATCCATGGATAAAGATGCTTTGTGGCGTAAATATCAAGTAAAAGTAAATAAAAAGCGTTTAAAAAACAAGCCTGTTATTGCAATTATTATTGATGATGTTGGTTTGAATAAGGAAAAGGCTTTAAAATTAATAAATCTTAAAGGCCATCTGACCATGTCTTTTTTGCCTTATGGAAATAATTTGGATGATTTAAGTAAACTTGCACGAAAAAAAGGACATGAAGTAATGCTTCATGCTCCGATGGAGCCTAAGGGTAAACATAATCCTGGTCCTAATGCTTTGTATACCAGCATGAGTGATGAAGAAATAAGGCAAACAGCTTTTAAAATGTTTGATGCTTTTAAAGGATTTGTAGGAGTTAACAACCATATGGGAAGTAAATTCACAACTGATGAAAGGTCTATGAGAGTATTTTTAAAAGCTTTAAAAGAAAAAGGTTTGTTGTTTGTGGATTCAAAAACTTTGCAAAAATCTTATGGTGATAAGGTTGCAGACGAACTTGGTATTCCAAATGCTTCACGAGATGTTTTTATTGATCATATAATTGATGAAGAAAAAGCCTTAAAACAGCTTAAACATCTTGAAAATAAAGCTTTAAAATACGGTTATACAGTTGGAATTGGTCACCCTCACAAAGTTACTATAAGTGCTTTGGAAAAATGGATACCAACTTTAAAAGAAAAAGGCATAGAGTTGGTTCCAATAAGCTATGTTGTTGAACATAATTATATGGAGCTTGTTTCAAAGAATAAAGATAATAATAGAATTTCTTTGAAATCAAATGAAAAAAATGGTAAAAATTAAGGATTAAGATAATACTTTTTTTAAGGATTAATTACAATTACTGATGATTTAGATCAAAATCAAGATGAGATAAATGAAACAGAAGAAATGAAGCCTAAATCTTCAATTGACTCTGTATCAGATGGTGATTGTGCTTTATTAAAAGAAAGATATAGAATATTTTTTAAAGACAGATTAACTGAATTTGATATGCCAAATGCAAAGGCTTATCGAACTGTGGATGAAAAAAACCCCTCAAAATCAGTATTTACTTTGATATGCGATCATCCCTTGCAACCAAGAATGCAATTTGCGGTGGTATTAAAAGCTTTAAGACATTCTGGTATTTTAAATTTAAATGAATTTGGGACTCTTTATTGGACTCCTAAGGCAAAGACTCAAATGTGCTTTGTTTATGATATGCCCTTAGGTGGTAGAGTAATGAAAAATTTGGATGATGTTATATCTCCAATTCCTGAAAAAGAATACATATCAAAATATGCTCCTGTTTTAGTTTCTGCTTTAAGTGAATTAACTCACAGAGGCATAACCCACAGAGCAATTCGTCCAGATAATCTTTATTATATGGACAAAGCAAAAACTATGATTGTTTTTGGTGATATGTTGACTTCTCCACCTGCTTATGATCAGCCAGTTGAGTTCGAAGTAATTGAATCAGCAATGAGTATGAAGGAAGGTCGTGGTCATGGAAAATTATTGGACGATTTATATTCCTTTGGTGTTACCTCGCTTTATATATCTATTGGACGAAGACCTAAAATAAATTTCAGAAGCGATGAAGAATTACTTGATTCCAAAATAAGAAGAGGAAGTTATTCAACACTGGTTGGAGAGGAAAAAATACCTCTTTCAATGATTGAGCTTTTAAAAGGTCTTTTGTCTGATAATGAAGAGCAAAGATGGAATTTAGATGCCTTAAAAATGTGGCTTGCAGGAAGAAGATTATCTCCAATGCAAACAAGGGCTGGAAAAATTTCTCAACGAGCATATATTTTTAATGGCAAGGAATATTTTACAACTCGAGAATTGGCATCAGCATATGCCAATAATTGGTCGCTTGCAATTGAGGCGGTAAGAAGTGAAAAGCTTTTGATATGGCTTTTTAGAGGGTTAGAAGATAAGAAGCTTCATGATGCAATTGAATCTGCTATTGGTGCGATTATGGTGAAATATCCTAATATAAAAGTTCAAAATAATGTGTTGGTTGCAAAAATTTGTCTTATGCTTGATGGAAATGCTTGTATAAGATATAAACATTTAAGTTTTTTACCAGATGGACTTGGTTCTTTGCTTGCTAATGCTTATGCTTTGAATAAACAAGAAGACATTAATATTATAATTGAAATGTTACAGGCTGATATTTTGGCTATTTATTCTGAATGTCGTATTAATTTTACTTATAAAAATTCTTATAAGGTTCTTGCAAGTTTTATAAATCATCCAAATATTGGTTCTGGTTTAGAAAGATGTCTTTATAATCTTAATGAATTTCTTCCATGTAAAAGTAAGTTTTTAGAAGATGAATATGTAAATGAAATAAATAAACTTGTTCCTGCTATGGATAAGGTGGCAAAGACGGTTGATGTTAAAACTTGGCCAATGGACAGGCATATTGCTGCTTTTATAAGTGAAAAATTTGGGAATAAAGCAAATGATCAAGTAAATGCTTTAAGGTCTGAGAATCTAGCCATAGCAACTGCTGGATTATTAAGTACTTATGCTATTTTACAATGGAGTTTAGGTCCTGAATCGGTTCACTCTTTGGCTGGTTGGCTTGGTTGCCATATTATGCCGATGATTGACAGCTATCATAACAAAGAAAGACGAAAGGCAATTGAAAATGAAGTTCCTAAAATAATAAAAAAAGGATATTTGCCAGAGCTTTTTAACTATCTTGATAATTTAGAGGAAAGAACCAAAGATTATAATGGCTTTATGGTTGCTAAATCTGAATATGTGACTTTGAAAAAAGAAATTGAACAATTTGAAATGGAATTTAATAAAGTAAATTATGAAGCAGAACAATTAGGTATGCAAGTTGCTACTGTTTCGTCTTTTTGTATTGCTTTGTTTACAATTGTCATGCTTTTGTTGTTGAGGTTGATGTGAGTAGAAAAAATAAAGGAGAAGGAACAGTATTATTAAGCAGACTTCTTTTAATCGGGATTTTGCTTGTATTATCACAATTTTTCTTGCCATCACTTATATTTTTGTTTTTTGCTTTGATACCTACGATACTTTCATATATTACGGATCATTCGAAAATAAGATATAAATGGTTATGTGTGGGTTCATTAAATACAGCAGGAGCGATGCCATATTTATTTATGCTTTGGTTTAATGATAATTCTTTTTCCTCAGCAATTGAATTGGCATTTGATATGGGGCATTTAAGTATAATGTATGGAGCGGCCTTTGCGGGATTTTTAATATATATTATTGTCCCTCCTGCGGTTGCAAGTTATGTCCAAGCATCAAATCAAAAAAGGCTTGTAAATTTAAAAGATTCTCTTCAAAGATTAATAGATGTTTGGGGAGAAGGCGTTACATTAAATGAAGAAAATATAAAATCTAAGAAAAAATAATTTTATTAATAGGAAAATAAAAATGAATGAAATAATTTCAATTGTTTTAGCAGCAGGTCATGGCACAAGAATGAAATCAAACACTTTGAAATGTTTGCATAAAATAGCTGGTCTTTCAATGATTGACCATATTTTTAATACTTTAACCGAAATCTCTTCTAATAAAAATGTTTTGGTCGTAAGCGAAGAAATGAATGAAAAAATTAAGTTTGATGAAAATATTGGAATTGTCGTTCAAAAAGAAAGACTTGGTACAGGTCATGCAGTATTACAAGCAAAAAATTATTTCAAAGAAGCCAAAGGAGATGTTGTTATTATTTATGGTGATAATCCTTTGATTACTGCAAAGACTATAAAAGAAATGATAGCAAAAAGAAGAGATGGAATGGGATTGGTGGTGCTTGGTTTTAAGGCAAAAGACCCTGCAAAATATGGTCGTTTTGTTTTGGATAAAGAAGGCTTGCTCGAAAAGATTGTTGAATTTAAAGACGCAAGTGAAGAAGAAAAGGCTATAAATCTTTGTAATTCTGGGGTTATGTGTTTTGATGGCAAGAATATGTATGACATTTTATCAAACATAAAAAATGAAAATAAAGCAGGCGAATATTATTTAACCGACGCTGTAAAAATTGCAAGAGATGCAGGCTTAAAAGTCGGTGTTGTCATTGGGCAAGAAGATGAAATGCTTGGGGTTAATTCAAGATTTGAACTTGCCAATGCTGAACGAGTTTATCAACAAAGAAAAAGAAAAGAATTAATGGAATCAGGTGTTACTATGCTTAACCCTGAAACCGTTTATGTTAATTATGATACCGAAATTGGTAAAGATGTTGTGATTGAACCTAATGTATTTTTTGGTGAAAAAGTTAAAATTCATGACAATGTTACAATAAAAGCATTTAGCCATATAGAAGGTGCAGAAGTAAAAGAAGGTGCAATAATTGGGCCTTTTGCAAGGTTAAGACCAGGAAGCACCATTGAAACAGAGGCCCATATTGGAAACTTTGTTGAAATTAAAAATTCGGTAATTGGAAATAAAAGCAAGGTTAATCATTTAACTTATATTGGTGATACTGATATGGGTAAAAAAACAAATATCGGAGCCGGAACAATTACTTGTAACTATGATGGATATTTCAAATCAAGAACAACGATAGGGGATAATGTATTTGTGGGTTCTCATTCTTGTTTGGTTGCGCCAGTAACTTTGGGTAATGGTTCGTTTACTGCTGCTGGCTCTACTATAACCAAAAATGTTGGTGAAGATGACATGGGTATTTCAAGAGCTAAACAAGAAAACAAAGAAGGTTGGGCTAAAAAATATCACGAAACAAAACAAGCTTTAAAGAACGCTAAAAAATGAAATATGTATTCATAACTTTTTTTGTTTTCTTTACAATATTTGCGGTTTTTTCAGGCTTAGTCATATATAAAACCATGGACGGTTCTTTGGATTTGTGTTTGTATAAGTT
>JAKJEU010000254.1 GCA_022705265.1 Pseudomonadota bacterium
GATTTACCAAAAGAATATGGTAATTTGGGCTTAGATGAAGCCGATTTATCTTCTACCATCACAAGCGACAAAGGTATCAAAGAAGTTTCTATGCATTTGGCAAAAAAACTTGATTGTGTTTTGTTTTTAAACAAATATAGCCGTATTTTAATTGACCTTAACCGTTCGATTACAAACACAACTTTGATAAAAAATTTCAGCCATACGACAAAGATTCCTGGCAATCAAAATGTTGATGATGCCGAATTTTTAAAAAGAATAAATGAATATTACCGTCCATATCGTTTTGCAATCGATGATAAAGTTAATGAATATAACAACCCTTATATTCTTTCACTTCACAGCTTTACCCCACATCCTCGTTTTATGAAAAACCCAAGAAAACAACATGTTTGTGTGGCTTTTGTTAAGGAAAACGAATTTTCAAAACACATTCTTACAAACCTTGAAAAAGATGAAAATATCGTTATTGGAATTAATAAACCGTTTAATCTTTCAAGGCCTGATAAAAACGGAAATGGAGTCGCTTATGTTTACGGACATAAAGGTTTGAATTCTGTACTTTTTGAGATAAAAAACGACCTTATTTCTAATGATAATGAGCAAAAAGAATGGAGCAAAAAGCTTTACGACCTTATTCCTTACAAAGTTAAGCAATTATATTTATAAATTTATTAAAACTGTGATATATTAACCCTTATGAAACTTAAAGTATTTATCGCAAATAACCGTGCCGAAGCCTTTGAAATGGTGAAAACCGAACTTGGGGAACAGGCTTTAATAACGGATACCGAATATTTCGAAGACGGAAGAGTAAGAATTACCGCCGCCTTGGAAGAGGATATTTACGATAACGATGTTTACGAAGCTTTCACAGGAACAAGCAATAATTCCACCGTAAATATTATTCGTGATGCTTTGGAATATCATAACCTTCCTTTTGATTTGTCGGAAAAAATTATAAAAATTGCAAGCGTTGCCGAAACCGATGATACCGTTATGGCTCTTGCAAGTGCAATTGATGATTTATTCCGTTTTAATCCCTTGCCTGAAACCAAACATCCTTTTGCCTTTATGATGGTGGGTGCTCCTGGTGCGGGAAAGACTTTAAGCACTGCTAAATTGGTGGCAAGAGCGGTTATGAGGAAAAATCTTAAAGTTGGGGTTATCACAACCGATGTAAGAAAACCTGGGGCAATTGAACAATTATCCTCGTTAATGAAAATTCTTGATATCAAAACTTTAAGAGCAAAAAATCCCGAAATTTTACTTAAAAGCATTGAACGATTAAGAGAAGAACAACATGACCTTATTTTCATTGACAGCCCTGCTCACAATCCGTTTTCTTTGCAAGATATGTCCTTGTTAAGCGAATATATCAAAGTAACCAATATCGAGCCTGTTTTGGTTATGCCTGCTGGCATTGATTCAATCGAAGCAGAAGAAATTGCCGATTCTTTTGTAAATGTTGGAGTAAATCGAATTATTGCCACAAGGCTTGATGTTTCAAGACGACTTGGTGCAATTTTAAATGCCGCAAGTAATAACCGTCTGAATTTTGCAAATGTTAGCGTGACTCCGAATATTGCAAAAGGAATTTACAGAATTAACCCAGTATCAATGGCAAGATTAATATTGCCAGAAGAAT
>JAKJEU010000255.1 GCA_022705265.1 Pseudomonadota bacterium
AAGCATGAAGAAGATCGGAAAAATCTTTTAATTCTTTGTTTGATAAAAGCCAAGGGTGTTTGTTTTTTGATTTAGAAGTAACGCATATTGTTGGTTCCAAATATCCAAAAGCAACATGAGCAATCGCAGTATTATTTTCAGCGATGATTAAATTTTCGTCAATGGCATAACTTAAAATTTCGTTGAAAATATTTGGTTTTTTTCTTAAAACCTCGGCTCTTTTTTTGTTTTTAAGCCCAAATGAATCGATTGCGACAAGTTGTTTATGAAGATGGTCAAAAGAAGCCCCAGCAGGAGCAAGCCAATTTTGAAAAACGCTTACAAATTTAACATGGCGATTGTTATCATAAATATCTTTCATTGCTTTTATGGTAAAATCGACATAATGAAAATGGTTGGTTTCGTTAAGTTCTCCCGAAGAGGATTTATCCAAAGTGGTTTTGCCGTTTTCGATAAAATGTCTTTTTCCAATGATTAATTCATGACTACCAGCAAAAAAACCGTTTGCAAGCCCTAATTTCTTTTTATCCGAAGTTTTTGCAATTTCCGATTGAGAAAGCCCACTCATTTTAAGCTTGCCGTCAACAATATTTATGACATGTTCAAAACCTTCTTTATTTGCGATATATTCTTCTTTAATTGTTTTAAGATGTTTTGGAATTTTATAATTATAATTTTTAACCCAATAATCATAAGAAATGATTTCAAAAAGATTAGGAATTCTTCTAAATTCAGCAACGGAGTTATTAAGCTCGGTTGCCTTTAAATTATGATATTCTTTATATTTATTGTTTTTAAACACAATCCGTGATTTTTCAGGAGGAGTCATAATGTAATTTTTCGAACAAAAGGCACAATAATCTTCAACTTCTTTTTGTTCAATGTCCTTTATTTCGACTTTTCCTTTGTTTATAGGGCGATTTGAACGACCTGGAATCGTTAAAATTTCATCACCAGTAAATGGGTTTAGTTGCTTTATCGTTCCATCTTTCATTTTTTCGATGTATTTATGTGATTTTTTATTCGAAAACATAAGAAAACTCATTAAAAATTAATAATTTATGTGATATGATAATTGATAATAACACTTTTTATATATAAAGTACTTTATTTTTTTAAAGAAAGGAGAAAATAGTGAAAATATTACTACTTTCTAACGAATACCCACCTTATGTTTCATCTGGTCCTGGTGTTCATGTTGAATATTTATCAAAACAGTTGTCAAAAACAATCGAGGTAGAGGTAAGGACTTTTCATGACCAAGAGTTGGTTGATGAAAAATTAAGCGTTTTTGGTTTTAATTCGAAATACAAAAATTATGATGGTTGTTCTCCGAGTATAAAAAAGCCGTTGCAAGCATTATCGACTTGTATTGATTTCAACGGTATCAAAGAAATTAATGCAGATATTGTCCATTGTCATACTTCGGATACTTTTTTAGGGGGGATTTTAGCAAAGATTTTGTATAAAATACCTCTTATTTTAACTGTACATACGCTTGAAATCAGGAGACCTTGGCGAAAGGAACATTTTGGAGCAATTTATGATTTTTATTTATGGGTTGAAAAACAAGCTTTGGAAATGGCGGATAAGATAATTGCCGTCTCAACAAGTGTTAAGGAAGATATTTTGAAAATGTTCCCAAAT
>JAKJEU010000256.1 GCA_022705265.1 Pseudomonadota bacterium
AGATGTTGATGTTTCTTTGACTACTCGTGAGATTTCAAGAATGATTAAACAAATGGGAATTGATTTTAACTCTTTAAAGGTTGAATATGCTGACGACCCATTTGGTGAATATTCTGGTGCTGGTACTATTTTTGGTCGTACTGGTGGTGTTATGGAAGCTGCTCTTCGTACGGCTCATAACTTTATCACTGGACGCGACTTGCATCATGTTGATATCAAAGAGGTCCAAGGATTAGAAGGTATTAAAGAAGCAACCATCAATGTTGATGGAAATGATGTTAAGATTGCGGTTGCTCATGGAACTGGAAATGTTGATAAATTAATGCAACAAATTCGTGATGCAAAAGAAAAAGGCGAACCAATTCCATATCACTTTATCGAAGTCATGGCTTGCCCTGGCGGTTGTATCAGTGGTGGTGGTCAGCCAAGAACAATTAACGATGATATAAGAAAGAAAAGAACAAAAGGACTTAACCAAGACGATTATAATTCAAGAAGAAGATGTTCTCATCAAAATCCTTTTATAATCAAGCTTTACGAAGAGTTTTTGGGCAAGCCTTGTGGGGAAAAATCTCATAAACTTCTTCACACTTCTTACACTCCAAGAAGCATTTACCGTTAGTTGTTGACAAAGCATAAAACAAAGTGGCAGGATAAATATCTGGTAGAAAGATATAATTCTGCCTTTTGTTTTATTATTGTGAGGATATTATGAAATTTATAAAAGATTTTATAGATGATTTAAAAAACGATAAGCTTTTGGCTTTGGTTTTTGCAATTTGTGTTGCTTTGTTTATTTATGTTGGTTTTTTCAAAAAAAGCGATAAAAATGAGGTTTTTGACAATTCCAAACCTTTTGCCGAACTTTTTTACACAAAAAGTTGTCCTCATTGTCAGGAAGCTTTAAAATTTATCGACAGCTCTTTGAAAATCGAATTTCCAGAAGTTTCAATTCATACATATGAACTTTCTTCTCCTGAAATTCCAAAAGAAAGAAGAGATTTTTTTAATGACTTTTCTTCAAAAAACAACATAACTGCGGTTCCTGTATTCATTTTCAAAGACAAGTTTTTAATTGGTTATGACAATGAAAAAACAAGCGGAAATAATTATCGCAATCTTTTATCTGGCAAAGAAGTTGATGTGAAATTAAGTGGTCTTACTTGCGAATATGGAGCAGATGAGACGACTGGCGATTGCCTTACTCCGAATGATTTTTCAACTGCTTTTGCCGAAGAAGGCGAAGTTGCAAAAGCAACCCCAAGCCGAATAATAAACATTCCTTTAATCGGGGAAATTGATGTTTTCAAAGAATCAATTCTCTTCTTATCTGTAACAATGGGTTTAGTTGACGGATTTAATCCTTGTGCTATGTGGGTTTTGGTATTCATGATTTCGGTAATCGTAAGACTTAATTCAAAAAGCAAAATTTGGATTATTGTTGGTTCTTTCCTTTTTGCTTCAACAGCCTTTTATTATGCTTTGCTGGCTGGTTGGATAAATCTTTTCAAAATCATTGGATATGTTGAACTTTTAAATGTATTCATCGGTTGTATTGCAATTTATACAGGCTTTGCAAGTATTAAGTCCTTTATTATGGGAAATGTCGTTTGCAAAGTTGTTGATGCTGAAACTTCTAAAAG
>JAKJEU010000058.1 GCA_022705265.1 Pseudomonadota bacterium
AAACTATCGATTGAAGATGTTAATAAACTTCTTGAAAACCCAAGCGATGAGATAAGAGCTTCTACTGCTGAAAAAATTGCTGTGTCTTTTAATAGCCACGAACTAAGTGACAGCGAAAAACAACTTGCCGAAGCAATTTTTAGAATTATGTTAAATGATACAGCATTGTCAGTAAGAAAAGCCCTATCAGAAAATCTAAAAAGTAATAATGAAATACCTCATGATGTTGTTGTTCAAATGGCTCATGATGTTGATGAAGTTGCAATTCCTATTATTTCTTATTCCCAAATTTTATCTGACGAAGATTTAATAAGTGTTGTTAAAACAAAGAATGAAAATAAGCAAGTTGCTGTTGCTTCAAGATCTATTGTAAATGAAATTGTTACCGAGGTTTTAGCCGATGAAGGTACTGAAAAAGCCGTTGCGGTTATGGTTGGTAATCAAGGTGCAAAAATATCTGACACAACCTTAAATAAAGTAGTTGAAAAATTTAAAGACAGCGATATTGTAAAAAACCCATTAGCTTTAAGAAATGAACTTCCTTTGGTTGTGGTTGAAAAACTTATTTCTATGGTTTCACAAGATCTTAAAAAACATCTTGTTAAGTCTTATAAAATATCTAATGAAGAAGCTGAGAAAATTACAACAAACTCAAGAGAAAAGGTTACAGTATCAGCAGCATACATGGCAACAGACAGTGAAGTTCGAGGATTGATTGAGCAATTAAGTAATGAAAATAAACTTACTCCGTCAATTATATTCCGTTCTTTATGTATGGGTGATGTTAAATTCTTTGAATATTCCATGTTAAAATTAACTTCTCTTCCTGTTCATAATGTAAGAGTTCTTATATATGATTCTGGTGAGCTTGGCTTAAAAGGTCTTTTTGACAAGGCAAGACTTCCTGCTATTTTGTTCCCTGCTATGAAAGCGGCGATTGAGGTTGCTTTGGAAACCGAACTTGACGGTGGGGATAAAGATGTTGAAAGGTTTAGAAGAAGAGTAGCAGAAAGAGTTTTAACCAAACTTGATAACAGCGGTATTGATTTACAAGATTCTGATGTTGAATATATCTTGGATAAGATTGATGGTTTGCCAGCATCTTTTTTAGAGATTTTTAAATAGTTTTGACAATAATTAATTTTTTAAGGAAAGTTAGATGAATAAAGGACCTTGGGGAAGTAACGGAGGTAGTAATAATCCGTGGAATAATGGTAATTTAGAGAATGATGACAATGTAAAAGAATTTAAGCCAAAGAAAAAAGGAGATGGAATGCCTCCTATACATTTTTCTTTGGGAATTAAGGTTGCAATTGCAATTGTTTTTGGGCTTTGGCTTTTAACAGGCTTTTATGAAGTCCATCCAGAAGAACAAGGTGTCGTTTTAAGGTTTGGTAAGTATGTTGGAACTACTGGTCCTGGTCTTAATTATCATCTTCCTTATCCGATTGAAAATGTACTTCTTCCTAATATTACAAGAGAAAATCGTATCGCAATTGGGCTTAGGGCTGATGCAAGCCATTATGAATATTCAAAGAAAAATTATCGTGATATTCAATCTCGCCCTGACGAAGCGGTGATGTTGACGGGCGATGAAAATATTGTCGAGCTTGAATATACGATTACTTGGAAAATTAAAGATTCTAAACAATTTTTATTTAAGGTAAAGGATCCTGAAATTACCGTTAAAAAGGCTGCGGAAAGTGCGATGAGAGAAGTCATTGGACAAACTCCGATTGTAAACGCTTTAACCGACGGTAAAAGAGATATTCAAAATCATACAAGAACTATTTTACAAAAATTACTTGATGATTACCAAGCGGGTATTTCAATTACTTCGGTACAACTTTTAAGAGTTGACCCACCAACCCAAGTAATTGATGCTTTTGTTGATGTTCAAAGAGCAAAAGCCGATAAAGAAAGGCTTAAAAATGAGGCTGAGGCTTATAGTAATGACATTATCCCAAGAGCAAGAGGTGAGGCAAAACAAACTATAATAAATGCCGAAGCTTATAAAGAACAAGTTATAAATCTTGCGAAAGGTGAGGCGAGTCGTTTTAGCTCTGTTTATCAAGAGTATAAGTTAGCAAAAGAAGTTACAATGAAAAGAATGTATTTAGAAGCAATGGAAGAGGTTATGTCAGAAAATAATAAAGTTTTATTAGATGATAAAGCTGGGTCTGTGCTTCCTTATCTTCCGTTAAATTCAATTAATAAACAAGCTAAATAGGGGTTGGAAAAGTAAAATGAAGAAAATATTACCTTTTATATTGGTTGGTCTTGGCATTTATTTAGCTGATACTTTGTTTATTATTAACGAAACGGAACAAGCAATTGTTTTCGAATTTGGTAAGCCTGTGGGTGATGCGATTTCTGAGCCTGGTTTGAAATCAAAAATTATTCCTTTTGTAAGAAAAGTGGTAGTTTATGATAAAAGATTGCTTGATATGAGCACTCCATCAGAAGAACTTAACCTTAAAGATCAAAAGAGAATTGTGGTTGAAACCTATGCAAAATTTTATATTGATAAAGAAAATCCTTTGTTATTTTATCAATCTTTGAAAACTGAAAATTTAGCTAAAACTCGTATTGCTGATGCTATTATTTCTTCTTTACGAGATGTGTTAGGTCGTTCAACCTTACAAGAAATGCTTTCTTCAAAACGCGATGCAATTATGGATGAAATTAAGCAAGAAACAAATAGCAAGTTAAAAGGAATGGGATTGATTGTTGTTGATGTAAGAATTAAAAAGGCTGATTTGCCTGTTGAAACTTCTCAATCAATTTATCAAA
The DNA here is from genome assembly GCA_022705265.1 of Pseudomonadota bacterium. Taxonomy (GTDB): domain Bacteria; phylum Pseudomonadota; class Alphaproteobacteria; order JAKJEU01; family JAKJEU01; genus JAKJEU01. The sequence goes on from JAKJEU010000058.1 coordinate 2,794, forward strand.
GAATGAGATCGGAAAGAGAAAGAGAGGCAAAAGAATTTAGGTCCCAAGGGCAAGAATTAGCAAAAGAAATAACTGCTACTGCTGATAAAGAAAAAGTTATGTTACTTACCGATGCAAGGAAACAAGCGGAAATTATTAAAGGTGAAGGCGATAAGCAATCAATCAAAATTATGGCTGATGCAACCAATATTGATAAAGAATTTTATGGTTTTTATCGTTCAATTGAAGCATATAGAAAGTCTTTAAAAGGCGATAACAATCTTTTCATTTTAACACCTGATTCCGAATTTTTTAAATATTTTAAAAAACTCCCTAAATAGGTTTATAAAAATATGTTAAATATTATCAGCCATAGCATTATCCATAATATCTTTTAATGTTATGGCTGATTCTTCTTGTATTACTTCATATTCAGGGGTGGTTGATAAAATTTTGCCTTCGGTTGTAAGTGTTTCTGTATCGAAAAATTTAAAAGAAGGTCAAGTCGACATTTTAAAATCTCCTAATTCTCCTTTTGACGATTTGTTCAAAGGTTTTTTAAATGATTATGATTTTTATAATTTCAAAAAAAATAATGCCATTGGTTCTGGTTTTATAATTGACCCTAGTGGTATTGTTATGACAAATTATCATGTTATCGAAGATGCCGATATCATAAGTGTTATATTAAATGATAATGTCAAATTAAGGGCAAAGTTAATTGGAAGCGATAAAAAAACTGATATTGCTTTGATAAAAATCGAAACTACAAAACAAATAACCGCTGTCAAACTTGGCGATTCTGATAATGCAAAGGTTGGAGACATTATATTAGCGGTTGGAAATCCATATGGGCTTGGAAACTCGGTTACAACTGGAATAATTTCGGCAAGGTCGCGAGATATTAATTCTGGTCCTTATGATGATTTTATTCAAACCGATGCATCAATTAACCAAGGAAATTCTGGCGGTCCTATGTTTAATTTAGAAGGCGAAGTTATCGGAATTAATACTGCTATTTTCTCTCCATCAGGTGGAAATATTGGAATTGGCTTTGCTATTCCTTCTAACAACGCAAGATGGGTTGCGGAAAATTTAATAAAATACGGCAAGATAAGAAGAGGGGCGTTAGGGGTTAAAATCCAAGAAATAAGCGACGAAATTGCCGAAAGTATGTCTTTAAAAAATAACGATGGTGTTTTGGTTGCAAGTGTTGATGATAATTCTGCTGCAAAAATTGGTGGCGTTAAAGTTGGCGATGTAATTATAAAATATGATGGTTTTTTATTGCAAAATCCAAAACAACTCTCATCACTTGTTGCTAAAACCGAGATTGATAAAGTTATAAAGCTTGAGGTTATAAGGGCAAAAAAAGATTTAACTCTTGAAGTTAAGATAAAAGAAATGGAAGAAAATTTCTTTGAAAATGCTTTTAATGATAATGAGAAAACAATTTCAAGATCCGATGAAATAATCGAATTTGGTCTTCATTTAAAGGATTTAGATAAAGATTTAAGACAAAAATACAGCATCAAAGAGGATAAAAAAGGTGTTTTTGTTACCGATGTTGATAAAGATTCTCTTTCATATGAAAAAGGCATTAAATCAGGTGATTTAATTTTGGAGCTGGGACAAAAAAAGGTGTCTTCTGTTAAATCTTTTATCAAACAATTACAAGAAATTAAAAAGAGCGATAAGCAATCAGTTTTATTGTTGATTGAAAATGAAAATGGGACTGGATTTATTGCTTTAAAACTTAATTAATATAAAAAGGGGCTTGATTTTTATAACCAAGCCTCTTTCTTTTTTAACCATTTTGCACGAATTTGCAAATTTTTTCAAAAGCTCTCATTTCAATTTGTCTTACTCTTTCTCTTGAAATTTCATATTTTAAAGACAAATCTTCCAAAGTATCTGGAATTTCCTTTAATCTTCTTGCTTTTAATATTGCGATTTCTCGTTCGTTTAAGGTTTTTAAAGCTTTCATAAACAAAGCTTTTTTCTCATTCATGTCGCTTTTATTAACAAGCAAAGTTTCGATAGAAGGAGTTTTATCCACCAACATATCTTGTTTTTCATTTTCGAAATCATCGCCAACTTTGGTGTTCAAAGAAGTGTCGCCATCAATTCGTTGAGACATTTCAATGACTTCTTTTTCGCTGACATTAAGGTCTTTTGAAATCTTTTTGACTGCTTCGTCGTCAAATTTTGAATTATCATAAATATCAAGTCTTGCTTTTTCACGGCGTAAGGCATAAAAAAGCTTCTTTTGAGCAGCGATAGTCCCAATTTTAACCAAAGACCAAGATTTTAAAACAAAATCGTAAAGATATGCTTTAATCCACCACATTGCATAGGTTGCAAGCTTTTGCCCCTTGTAAGGGTTGAATTTTTTAACCGCGTGCATAAGCCCTATATTAGCCTCTGATATAAGGTCAGCCAAAGGAAGTCCGTAATTTTTAAAAGAAATCGCAACTTTGGCAGAAAGTTTTAAATAAGCACTCACAAGCTTTTGAGCCGCATCGACATCTTTTTTATCAAAAAGACGGACGGCAAGGGCATATTCCTCATCAGGAGATAACATAGGGATTTTTTTAATTTGTTCAAGATAGCTTACTAAACCATCTTGCTTTTCAATCGAATTTCTATTATAAGAAACCAAGTAATTAGACATTTTCGTATCCTTTTTTAATCAAAATTAGCAATACATTGAAAATTTTAAGAAGACATTTTTTAAGAAAACCCATTCTTGGCATTTTCATTCCTCTTAAACTTTCAATATAAAAATATAAAGAAAATGCTTGCAAAAATCAATTAAAAAATGTATAAATCAAGGTTAAGTACTATTGGGCTAGAATATAAGGCATGCCTGTAGGCTTGGTTTATTAAATTATAATATAAGGAAAAATAAAAATGCCAAAAATGAAGTCAAAAGGTTCTGTGACTAAACGCTTTATGCGCACAGGAAATGGGGATATCAAACGCCCACACGCTTTCAAAAGAAAAAAACTCGGCGGAAAGTCATCTAAAATGAAAAGACAAGCAAGAGGAATGTTGCTCGTTCACGATACTAACTTCAAAGCTATTAACAGCTTTATGTATAACTAAGGAGATTTAGAAAATGGCTAGAGTAAAACGCGGAGTCACAAAGAAAGCTCGTCATAAAAAGATTTTGAAACTTGCTAAGGGATACAGAGGTAGAGCGTCAAGTTGTTACCGTATCGCTTTGGAAAAAGTTGAAAAAGCATTAAGATATGCTTACAGAGATAGAAAAAAGAAAAAACACGAATTCAGATCTTTGTGGATTCAAAGAATTAACGCTGGTGTAAGACAATTTGATATGACTTACTCACGATTTATGGACGGTCTTAAAAAAGCAGATGTTGCTTTAGATCGTAAAGTACTTGCAAGCTTGGCAATTTCTGAACCAGCTGCATTCGAAAACTTGGTAAACAAAGCTAAACAAGCTTTGGGTTCAAAGTAATTAGAAAGAATTAAGTTTTAAGTATAAAAATTTAAAGATAAAAGACTGCTTTTTTAATGTTAATCTTATTAATAAGATGCGTTAAAAGGCAGTCTTTTTCTTATTTTAAAAGGGAATTTAAGTTATGGATAAAGAAATATCAGATAAAATCTTAAAGGCTGTAACAGTTCAAGATATCGAACAAATAAGAGTCGAAATTTTGGGCAAAAAAGGTTTTATTACTGAGAAAATGAAAGGACTCGGAGCTTTAAGTCCTGAGGAAAGAAAACTTGAAGGGCAAAAATTAAATCTTTTGAAAACAGAGATTGAAGAAGCTATTTCAAGCAAAAAACAAGAATTAGAATTAAAAGCAATCAATGAAAAACTTGAAAGCGAAAAAGTTGATATCACTTTGCCAATCAGACAAAGAAATGTTGGAAGAATTCATCCAGTTTCTCAAACAATGGAAGAAATGATTTCAATTCTTGGTTCTTTTGGTTTTGCGTTGGCAGAAGGTCCAGATATCGAAGATGATTTTCATAATTTCCAAGCATTAAATATACCTGAATCTCACCCAGCTCGCCAAATGCAAGCAACTTTCTTTATCGAAGGTGAAGAGGGAGTGGTTTTAAGAACTCATACTTCTCCGGTTCAAGTAAGAACTATGGAAAAGGGCGAACTTCCAATTAAAATCATTGCGCCAGGAAGAGTTTATCGTTGCGATTGGGATATGACACATACTCCGCTTTTCCATCAAATCGAAGGTTTGGTAATTGATAAAAAAACTAATATGGGCGATTTAAAAGGCTGTTTGATTGAATTTGTTAAAAAATTCTTTGAAATGGACGAGGTTCCTGTTCGTTTCCGTCCGTCTTTCTTTCCTTTTACGGAACCTTCTGCGGAAATGGATATTGGTTGTTCTCGTGAAAATGGGGAATTCAAAATCGAGGCAAACAAAGGTTGGATGGAAGTTTTAGGTTGTGGTATGGTTCATCCTAATGTGCTTAAAAATTCTGGTATCGACCCAGAAGAATACCAAGGTTTTGCTTTTGGTTTTGGTATCGACCGTTTTGCGATGTTAAAATATGGAATCCCTGATTTAAGAGATTTCTTTGAAGGCGATATAAGATGGATTAAACATTATGGGTTTTTGCCTCTTGATGTTCCTAATGTTGCTACTGGATTAAGTTTGAATGGGGGAGTAAAGTAAGATGAAAATTACAACTGATTTATTAAAACAATTTCTTGATACCGATGCGAGTGTTACTGAAATTTCGGAAAAATTGACTGAAATCGGGCTTGAAGTCGAAGAAGTAATTGATGCGGGAGAGTCGTTAAAACCTTTTATTATTGCTGAAATTAAGTCTGTGACAAAACATCCTAATGCTGACAAACTTAATGTTTTAGAAGTTTTTACAGGAAAGGAAACCTTACAAATCGTTTGTGGTGCCCCTAATGTTCGTGCTGGACTTAAAGGCGTTTTAGCAAGAGAAGGGGATATTATTCCTTGTTACAACGAAGCTTTGAAAAAAGGTGTTATTCGTGGTGTGGAAAGTCAAGGAATGATGTGTTCTGAAAAAGAGCTTGGTCTTGGCGATAATCATGATGGAATTATGGATTTAAGGACTGATGCCGAAGCGGGTACTCCTTTTACAAAAGCGTTTAATTTCGATACAGTCATTGATATAAATGTTACTCCGAACCGTCCTGATTGTTTTGGTGTCTATGGTGTTGCAAAAGACCTCGCTGCAAAAGGAGTTGGCAAATTAAAAAACCTTCCATATG
>JAKJEU010000257.1 GCA_022705265.1 Pseudomonadota bacterium
TTCAATCTTTCCTTCCCTATGCCCGGGATAAAAAACCAAAACACAAATTCCTCCTACATCGAGTAAACGGATTGCCTTTTTAAGAGCGATCAATGTTGTTTTTGCTGTTGTACAAATTTGTTTAGAACCTTTAGGTAAGTATCCTAAATTGAAAATAATTCCTTTAACTTTTTGAAAAACATATTTATCCACATTCTCATGTCCTTGGTGAATATAAATCACATTATGAACATCCTTCAGTGTTTGTTTTGCTTGTATTATTGCTTGCTCTTGAATATCAAAAGCATATACCTTTTCGACCAGTGGTGCAAGGAATAAGGAGTCGTATCCGTTTCCTAGCGTCATATCGATTGCTACATCTGTTTTTTTTAATTTTTCTTTTAATAATTTATGAGCAAATTCTATTATTTTATCCATTGTTACTCACCATAAAATCCTTGGGAATGTCTAATTCATAGTAAAACATTTGTTTTGTTTGAGGATGGATAAATTGTAATGCTTGTGAGAAAAGCATCAATTTACCTTGAGTGAAACCATAAATTTTATCGCCTATAATTGCATGGTGGAAGTAACTGAAATGCACACGGATTTGATGAGTTCTTCCTGTTATAATTTCTGCTGCGACCAAACTTTTCTGCTTTCCTATTTGTAATGTTTGGTACTTTGTAATTGCTGTTTTTCCTTTCGGGCTTACTCGATAACGATTGTTTACATGGCGATTTCGACCAATATTCAAATCAATTGTTCCCTCAAGCGGATTAAATACTCCTGCTACGACCGCAACATACTTTTTTAATATTTGCTTATTCTCCATTTGAAAACTTAAATAAGCAAGTGCCAATGGGTTTTTACCAAACAAAACTAATCCTGACGTATCATAATCCAATCGATGAATGCAATATGCTGGCAACAAACTACCCTGTCTTTGTATATAAAAATTAACAGCCGCTGTTAGCGTTTTGGTTTCTCCTCCATCAGCATGGACCAACATTCCTTCTGGTTTATTTACTAAAAGAATTTCCTCATCTTCATAAACAACTTCGATGTTTTGATGCCATATAGGTTCAGTTTTGTCGATAAGAGCTTCGAAATTAATCATCACCTCATCTTGAGGGTAGATCTTAGTCGTTTCGTTAACAGCGATTCCGCGAACAAATACCGATTTTGTTGCTAACAATTTGTATATTTTCGGTTTTGCCATTTTATACTCTTCAAAAAAATCTTTGATTGTTTGTTCTTTATTATTAACGATTGTTTTTGTCATTGATTAACCTCAAAATCTCTTTTTCTTTTAAAACAACAATGTTACATCCTTTGCTTTTATATAACTCAACTTGTGTTAATTTTGTTTTTAGACATTTTCCTAAACAAATAAAATAATCCACGCTTCAATTAATAATCCGAGCTAAAAAAGCGCCCACTATCAGTAGTTTTTCAAGAAAAGCTTTCTTTGTCATTTGCTAATTCAAAATCAATTACCAGATAATCCATATTGTTTCTTCATCTCTAGGATTATAACACAAATTATCAAAAAATCGAATCTTCCGACTCGACTTTTATTTTAATTTTATTCAACAACGTAGACAACTCCGCGCCAGAAGTTCTCAAAAACA
>JAKJEU010000059.1 GCA_022705265.1 Pseudomonadota bacterium
CATTTTAGTTCTTTCTTTGATTTCGCCAATTTCAACCGAAATTTTTGCAAGCTCGTCTAACACATCATTGGTTTTAAGTCTGTGTTTTTCAGGGTCTTGTTCATATTTTTCGATATAAACCCTTAAAGTCGCACCTTCGGTTCCTGTGCCTGATAAACGATAAACAATTCTTGATTCGTTTTCAAAAGCAATACGAATACCTTGGTTTTTACTTACAGATTTGTCAATTGGGTCAACATATTCAAAATCATCAGCTGATTTTACTTTATATTCGCCGAATTCTTTGCCCACCAAAGTTTTTACTTTTTCTCTTAAATTATTCATTAATTCATTAGCAATATCAGTAGGAATTGCTTCGTAATCATGACGGCAATAATAATTTCTTCCGAATTTTCTCCAATGGAAGGTTACTATATCTTCGACATAAGTGTTTTTAGCAGCGATTATGTTAAGCCAATATAATACAGCCCAAAGTCCGTCTTTTTCACGAATATGATTTGAACCAGTACCAAAACTTTCTTCGCCACAGATTGTGATTTTTTTGGAATCCATAAGATTGCCAAAGAATTTCCAACCAGTAGGAACTTCATAAACGGTAATTCCAAGGCTTTTTGCAACCTTGTCCAAAGCTTGTGAAGTAGGCATAGAACGAGCGATACCAAGTAAACCTCTGTCATATCCTGGAACCATCCAGAAGTTAGCAGCAATAATAGCAAGAGAGTCGCTTGGTGATACAAAGAAATTACGACCTAAAATCATATTTCTGTCGCCGTCGCCATCAGATGCAGCACCAAAATCAGGAGCATTAGGAGAATTCATTATTTCCACCAATTTTTTGCAATAAGCAGGGCATGGATCAGGGTGAATTCCGCCAAAATCTTCCAAAGGTTTGTAATTTATAACCGTTCCAATAGGAGCACCCAATACTTTTTCAAAAATGTATTTAGCATAAGGGCCGGTAACTGCATTCATTGCGTCAAAGCACATATGGAATTTTTTTGTTTTAAATAATTCTCTGATTAAATCGAAATCAAAGAATTTTTCAAGCATTTCCGCATAATCAATCACAGGGTCGATTACAGAAATTATAGTTTTATCAATTTTAACCTCGTTAACGACGCTTAAATCAACATCATCACATTGATATATAGAGTATTCTTCGATTTCTTTTGTTTTTTCAAAAATAGCATTAGTGATTTTTTCAACCGCAGGACCGCCATTTTCACCATTGTATTTTATTCCGAAATCACCATCTTTTCCACCTTGGTTATGGCTTGCAGAAAGGATTAACACAAGATACAGCAGGGGTTGAAAAGATTCCGTTTTGACCAACAATGACTTTTCCAAAACCATTTGCAACAGCCATTTTAATTATTTTTTGAATAGCAACTTTATTATAATATCTTCCATCGCCACCAAGAACAAGGGTTTCGCCTTTGAAACCGGATAAAGAATTGAAAATAGATTGTACAAAATTTTCAAGGTAATTTTCTTGTTCGAAAACCTTAACCTTTTTTCTTAAACCAGAGGTTCCAGGCTTTTGCCCTTCAAAAGGTGTGGTTTTTATAGTTTGTATTGTCATTTTACTCCTTACAAAATACTAAAATTTCTTTCTAAGTTGGTGCTAATATTTTAACTAAAAAAACAAAAATTATCAAGTTATAAACATTTTTTATGTGAAAATGCTTATCTTGACTTATTATTGCTTAGGTGTTTTACGAATTCTTTTGCTTTGTTAATTGCATTTTGACCGCAAGAATATATTTTTGATTTTTTAAATTCAGTAATTATTGGATGTTTTTTTTCATATCGTCTTTTTTCAAGCAACTCCATGATTTCCTTAATATTTTGTTCTTTTTGCTCTGGGCTTTCATAATTTGACATTTTTTATTCCTTGTTTAAACAAAATTCTAAATTTATTAAGGGTGATTGTATAAAAAAAGAAGATTTAATTCAAACTTATTTTCTTTTATTTTGTGAAATAGTGTTTTATATTATTTTTTGATATCAATAAATTATGTATTTTTAATGGGAAAGATTATGAAAAATTTTCTTAAATTATGTTTTGTTGTTTTTGTTTTTTCGGCATGTAACCAAGGAGTTGAGCCTGTTGCAACAAAGGGTTATGAAACTTCGGTTGATGGTTCGTCAGGATCTGATACTTCCTCCTCTGGAATGATAAATCCATCAAATGTTGCGCAATTTTCGGACATACCAATTCCTGATGGTGCGATGATGAATAGTGAAACAACATTTATCATGGGTTCTGGAAATAATTGGACTGGAAGACTTGTTTTTAATGCGCCATATACTTCAAATGCGGTTTTTGAATTTTATTCTCACGAAATGCCAAAATTTGGTTGGAGCGAAATTACGGTTGTAAGAGCCGATGTTAATCAAATGATTTACAGCCAAAATGGAAGAATCGCAAATATTAAAATTTCAAATGAAGGTAGTAAGGCAAAAGTTTTTTTGGTTATGTCTCCATCTTCAAAAGAAAATTATAAAAAATAATTAATCAAAAATAACTTGTTTTGACATTATTTTTTTAATGTCTATTAAAAGTCCCTCGTCAAGTGGTGGGACTTTTAATTTATTAAGACTGTTTAAATCTTTAAAATCGTATTTTTGCTGTTCTTTTGGGTTTATATTTCCTTTGTGTTTGGTGCAAAGGTATAAAAGCATAGTTATATGTTTTTCGCCGAAATTAAGTGATGAAAAACGATATGGGATAAGTTCTTTTTTATCCAATTCGATTTCAAGTTCTTCTTTTATCTCACGAACCAAAGCATCTTCTGGGGTTTCGTTTGGTTCAAGCTTTCCTCCTGGAAATTCCCAAAGTCCTGAAAACTCCTTACCATCAGGTCTTGTCGCCATTAATACTTTGCCGTTTTCAATCAATGCAAGAGCGGCACAAAAAATCATTTTCATAATATTTTCCTTAAAACTTTACGATATTAATAATTAAAAAAGGAGCGGATTAAAATAATCGCACTCCTTTAAAATATTTCATTATTTTAATAAAATAAAGTTATTTTTTTGTTTTTTCTGCATCCTTTTCAGGTGTTAAAGGATAAAATTTTGGATTAGCATTTTTAATTAAATTATTAACAAGTTTTTCGCTTTCATGTTTTTCAAAAATAGCAATAACTTCGTTTTTGACTTCTTCATAAGCAGGAGGTTCAATTGTTTTAATGTCTTCAACTTTGATTACATGATACCCCATGAAACTTTTTACAGGCTTTTTAGAAATTTCACCTTTTTTAATTTCAAAAGCAGCATCAGCAAAAGGTTGTAATTCTTTGCCAAGTTCATATTTTTTAAAATAACCAATATCGCCACCATCGCTTGATTTATCCAAAGAAACTTCATTTGCAAGTTTAGCAAAATCAGCACCTTTTTTAAGCTTTTTAATAATTTCGTTAGCTTCATTTTCTGGTTTGAAATATTCTTTATAAGCTTTCATCAAGTTTTCTTCGGTTTCTTGTTTTTTGATTTCGTTTATAAGATAAAAAGTAGCAGCAATATTTTCTGCTTGTTCTTTTACAGCTTTTTGAACTTCTGGTAATTTATCAGCACCAGCTTTTAAAGCAGTTATTTTTATAATTTTTGCTTTTACAACTTCTTCGGCCAAGCGAGGATAGACAAGTTCAAATGGATAAGCTTGCAAAGTTTGGTTGTTGTCATAAATTTCTTTTACTTCACCAATAGTTACAACTTGACCATCAATTAAAGCAGCAGGAGCCTTAACATCAATTGACATTTCCTTTTTTGGTTCAGTTTTTTCTTCATTTTCATTAGCAATTACACCATTTGTAAACAATGTTGCAAAAGCAAAACTTAAAAACATTAAATATTTTTTCATACTTTTTACTCGCCCTTACTAGTATTTGTGATAAAGAATAACTATAATATAGCTACATTTGATTGACAGTGCAAAATAATTCTGTAATTTTAGTTATAATTTATAAAAATTTATTCATAAGGAAATGATATGTTTGTAGCATTAGCAAAAAAAATATTTGGCACATCTAATGACAGATATGTAAAAAAGTTAAGACGGTATGTTTCGGAAATTAATGCAAAAGAAGAAACAATAAAAAAACTTAGTGATGATGAGTTAAGGGCAAAAACTCTTGAATTCAAGGAAAAACTTAAAAATGGATATACTCTTGATGATATTTTGGTTGAGGCCTTTGCGGTCGCAAGAGAAGCAGGTATAAGGGTTTTAGGCGAAAGAGCCTTTGATGTCCAATTAATTGGTGCTATGGTACTTAATAACAACAAAATTGCCGAAATGAAAACGGGTGAAGGTAAAACTTTGGTCGCAACCATTGCTGGTTATTTAAACGCTTTGACAGGAAGAGGGGTTCATGTCGTTACGGTTAACGATTATTTGGCTAAAAGAGACTCTGAGTGGGTGGGTAAAATTCACAGATTCTTGGGCTTAACAGTTGGTTGTATCGTTTCTGATTTAGATGATAGCGAAAGAAAAGCTCAATATGCTTGTGATGTTACATATGGCACAAACAGTCAATTTGGATTCGATTATCTTCGTGATAATATGAAGGAAAGCGTTGAAGAAATGGTTCAAAGACCTTTTTATTATGCCATCGTTGATGAAGTTGATTCTATTTTCATTGATGAAGCAAGGACTCCGCTTATTATTTCTGGCCAAGCCGAAGATTCGTCTGATAAATACATTGCTATTAATGCTTTGATACCTAAATTGTCAGAAGAAGATTATGAAAAAGACGAAAAGCAAAAAAGCGTTGTTTTAACAGAAGAAGGAAATATCAAAATTGAACAACTTATGAAAGATGCTGGAATAATTACCGAGGGCGGACTTTATGACATTCAAAACCTTAATTATGTTCACCATATAAGCCAAGCGTTAAGAGCTCATAAGCTTTTTTCAAAGGAAGTGGATTACATTGTAAAAGACAACAAGGTTGTAATTATCGACGAATTTACGGGTCGTTTGATGGAAGATAGAAGATATGGCGAAGGTTTGCACCAAGCTTTGGAAGCAAAAGAAGGTGTAAGAATTCAATCAGAAAACCAAACTTTGGCATCAATTACTTACCAAAATTATTTCAGAATGTATCCAAAACTTTCTGGTATGACGGGTACAGCTATGACAGAGGCTTCGGAATTTGCGGATATTTATAAACTTGATGTGGTGGAAATTCCAACTAATGTTCCTGTTGCAAGAATTGATAGTGATGATGAAATTTACAGAACAGCCGAAGAGAAATATGATGCGATTATTAATCTTATTTCTGATTGTAATAAAAAGGGCCAACCTGTGTTGGTGGGTACTGTTTCGGTGGAAAAGTCGGAAATTATTGCTAATTTGTTGAAAAAGAAAACAAAAATCAAATTCGAAGTTTTGAACGCTAAAAACCACGAACGAGAAGCAACAATCATTTCTCAGGCGGGAACTTCTGGTGCGGTTACTATTGCTACTAACATGGCTGGTCGTGGTACTGATATTAAGCTTGGCGGTAATGCGGATATGAGGGTTAAGCTTGAACTTTCTGATATCGTGGATGAAAAACAAAGAGAAAAAGAAATCAGAAGAATAAAAGAAGAAGTTGAAGCTGATAAAAAACGAGTAATTGAAGCAGGTGGGCTTTATATCATAGGAACGGAAAGGCATGAAAGTCGTCGTATCGATAATCAGTTAAGAGGCCGTTCGGGTCGTCAAGGTGATGCTGGTGCTTCGAAATTCTTTTTATCACTTGAAGATGATTTGATGAGAATTTTTGGCTCTGACAGAATTTCAAAATATCTTAAGAAACTTGGTCTTGAAGATGGAGAGCCAATTTTCCATCCGTTGGTTTCTTCTGCGGTTAAAAATGCACAAGGCAAGGTCGAGGCTCATAACTTTGATATAAGAAAGAATTTGCTTAAATATGACGATGTTATGAATGATCAAAGAAAAATGGTTTACAGCCAAAGAAAAGAATTGATGATTTCAAAGGATGCAAAAGATCTTGTCGAAGAAATGCGTCATGATATGGCATATGATTTGGTTTACACTTTCTGTTCTGATAAGTCATTGCCAGAAGATTGGGACTTACAATCATTAAAGATGGAAACTATGCGTCTTTTTGCGGTGGAAGTTCCTTATGATGACATTATAAAAGAAAAGAGTCTTACCATTGATACTTTGGCGGAAAAACTTTGCGAAGTATCGGATACTTTGATTAAATTAAAAGAAGAAAGATATGGGGAAGAGGTTGTTCGTATTATAGAAAAAAATATCATGTTAGACAGCATTGACAGATGTTGGAGAGAACATCTTCACGCTCTTGATTATGTTCGTTCGACCATATTTTTGCGCGCTTATGGTCAAAAAGACCCTTTAAATGAATATAAAAAAGAGGCTTTTAACTTATTTAAAAGTTTAGGTGATAAAATAAGAGAAAGAACAGTATTTATGATTTCTCATGCGGAAATAAGATTTGCGAATCAAAATCCTGATGAGCTTGTTGAAAGACAAAAAACAAAGGCTGTTCGTGAAGTTAAAGAAGATGCTGGTTCGGTTTTTGGTAATAACCAAAGCGAACAAGAATTAAACGAGCCATTTAGATATTCTAATGAAGCTCTTAATCCAAATGACCCTTCTACATGGGGAAAAGTGTCAAGAAACGAGGCTTGTCCATGTGGAAGCGGTAAAAAGTATAAGCATTGTCATGGGGCTATTAATTAAAAATTGCTCTTGACAAAGCTTTGAAAAGAATATATTTAATTACGATATCAAAAGATAAATAAGGAAGTAAAGTTATGAAAGTAAAGAGTTCTTTAAAAAACGCAAAATTGCGTGATAAAAACTGCCAAGTTGTTAAAAGAAGAGGCAGAGTTTATGTTATTAACAAGAAAAACCCTCGTTTTAAAGCAAGACAAGGATAATTTTGTTATTTAAGTTTTTGATTAAAAGCCCTTCTTTGTTTTGATAAGAGGGGCTTTTATAATTTTATGACTTTTAATTAAAGAATCGGTTTCAATGAAAAAATTACCTTTTGATTTATCATCAAGAAAATTGTTTGAAGAATATGCTTCATATGAAAAAAACAAAGGAGCGTGGCACAGTTTTATATATCTTTATTCTTTTGTAAGTGTGTCAACTTTGAAAACTTATTTATTTGAATATAAGGACGCTTTTTTTTATACCTATGTTGATAATGATTGCGATAATGTATTCATGATTGGTAAAAAAGAAAATTGCGATGTTGTCGAGGTTTTAAAGTCTTTGAAAAAAGAATTCAAAAACGATGGTGTAAATTTTTCAATTAAAATGTATGAGGATAATGTTCCTTTTAAAAGCCTTCCGTATGAAGAGGATAGGGATAGTTTCGAATATGTTTACAACACATCTGATTTAAAAAATTTGGAAGGTCGTAAATATCGTTCTAAAAGAGCTCATGTAAAGACTTTTTTTGAAAATCATGAAGAGGCTGTTTTCGAAAAAGGCGATATAAGTAAAAAAGACGAATATAGTGAATTTATTTTAAATTGGTTGCCAAAAAGAATCGATAAAAGCGTACACGAAGAAAAGTTAGCAGCAGTAAAAAGTCTTGATTTCATGGGCGAAGATGGTTATAAATCCTGTGCTGTTCGTTGTGATGGTAAAGTTATTGCTTTTTCTTCTGGTCTTAAATTGGATAAAGATAACGGATTTATAATGTTTGAAAAAGCCGATAATGATTGTAAAGGTTGTTATGCTTTTATCAATCAGTCTTTTGTAAATGAAGAGTTTAACGATACTTTATATATAAATCGCGACCAAGACATAGGATTAGAAGGTTTAAGACAAGCAAAAATGTCATATTACCCGTCATCATTCAAAAAGGTGTATAAAATTAAATAAAATTGTAATTTTATCTTGACATAAGTTAATAAATTTCTTATAAAGAAAAAGCTTTTTAATTTTAAGCAAGGGTGATTAGCTCAGTTGGTAGAGCAGCTGACTCTTAATCAGCGGGC
>JAKJEU010000258.1 GCA_022705265.1 Pseudomonadota bacterium
CTTTTTTATATCTTTAACCAGTTCCGGCAATTCTTCTTGGCTAAAGTGACCGCGATCTTGGAAGACAACAACTTTAGCGTCTGGTAAGTGAGTTTTGTATTTCAAGGCATCCTCCGGCAATACTACTTCGTCATCCTCGGAATAATAAATAAAAATCTGTCCAGCCTGACACGCGAAGTTATCCAAACCTTTGGTCATTTTGAAGTTGCCCAATGATTCCCCTCTTACATCATCAAAAGGCGGAGCAATTAGAAAAACAGCTTTAATCTTTTTGGCAAAATTATTTTCTGACAAGTACTTGGCCAAAAATAGCGCGCCCAGTGAATGACCAACCAAAACAACTTCTTCTTCAAACAAAGCGGCAAACTTCTCAAAATAAACTTTCCATTCGTCATAGTTGGAATTCATATCGTTGGGCATTTTCAAAATAACAACATCATAACCGTCACCCAAGCGTTCTTCCAATTTCTTCTTCCAAGACACTTCTTTTCTTTTTAATCTTTCCAAATCAGGTTTAAAGTCATTCAAAAAAAGCCAAAAGTCTTCATATTTGTCAAAAGCCATTCCACCACGGATTAATATAATTTGTTTTTTCATACTATTTTTTTTATTCTTGTATTCTTTTAAAAAAGTCAGGACAATTTTATTTTAATAACAAAATTCCTGCTTCTTTAAGCTCCTTTTCGACTTCAATCAAAAACTTTTTTAAAAAAACAGTTCTTCTTTTTGCGATTTTTTTTGCCAATTGAGTATGCAATCTTTTTTCAGCTACCAAGAGCCGCCGATAAAACAACCCAATTCCTGATGGGTAATCTTTTTCATGTTTCTCATAAAATGGTTTGTGCTTGTTATATAATGGTCGATTCATGTGTCCACAAGAAGAAAAAGTTCTCATGATAGAAATGGCACCGGTTGATTCAAGCAAATCGGCATCTTGTAAAACTTTTGATTCAAGCAAGTCAGGCTTTATAGACTTAGTAAAAGAGCATTGCTTAATACATGTTTTTACTCTTTCAATTTTCTCTTTTGGATATTCTTTTATTTTACCCAAAATCGTAGCCGCCACTTCAGCGCTTTCGTCAGTTTCATGTTCTCTCTGGGGGGAGTCTTTACGATAAACAACAGTATCATGGAAAAGAGCGGCCGGAATAACAATTTCCAAATCAGCATTAACACTCTTCCCAATTTTGATAGCTAGATTACACACTCGCTCCACATGTGAAAAATCATGAGACGGATCAGACTTTGTCTGCCTTTTCTCAGCAAGAGATTTTAGTTTTTTGATTATTTTTTGAGTCATGAAGCTTTTCTAAAAAATATTTTAAAATAAAAAACTCTTATTTAAGACTTTCCCTCTTTTTCCATCATGTCAGTTTTCCACAATTGTTTTTGAGTAAAAAAAGAAGACAATATCAGACCAACCAAACCCAAAATAGCGGCCCAAGGCAAAAGTTTCGGCAGATAGGGCAAGCCAAAACCGACAAGCAGTAGGTGGGCAATTATAAACAACAGCCGACCTTCCGTTGGACCGATTTTTAAATAACTGATATTAAAGGCGTTGCCGGCGCTGACAAACAAAAATGTGTGGACCATGGAGCCGGAAG
>JAKJEU010000259.1 GCA_022705265.1 Pseudomonadota bacterium
TTCCTATAGCCAAGATTTCCGTAAATTTTTAGATAATCGGCAAAGACGTTCTTTATCGCCACTATTTTAGCGGCGTTTTCAGAACCAACCACTACTCTTATAAGCATATGTTAGCATAAAAAAAGAAACCTTCGGGTAAAATAAACCTTGTGAACAAGCGCTTAGTCAGCAAGGGATACAACAAAATAGCAAGACGCTATTCTTTAAATAGAAACCAATTCAAAAATCTGAAATATTTGGGAAAATTAAACTCTTTGCTTAAACCAAATTCAACAATTTTGGACTTAGGAGGTAAAGTCGGCAAACGATAATTTTCCCGATGTGTCAACTCAGTACACGCCAGGTGTATCAAACAATTAGAAATTGGCTAGCTCACCTCTCTTCTTAAGTAGGGCTTTGTATATTTTTCACCAAAGATCATCTTCTTGGCAACTACCAAAAAAAGTCTAACTTATTTAAAAGCCTTCGATATAGTTGCTTATCTTTTACTAAATGATAATAATTACTATTATCTAGTAAATCAGTTGCTCTTATAGTAAGTGCTTCTTTGCTGGTTTTTGCCGCTTTCTCAAAATTTTTTTTATACATTTCTGTTTCATCATCTATTGTTTTATCAAAGGTATAACTGACAACAAGATTATTTATCTTTTTACCGAAAAGCTCTTTTATTTCTTCAACAGTAGTCTCTGAATCTTCGATAATGTCATGGAGAAGAGCGGCAATAACCACGTCCCTACCGTATCCAAGCACATCTAGGCTAAAAGCAACTCTTATACTATGCAAAATAACTGGTTTAGAATTTTCCCCGCGATGACTTATCCTCTCAACAAGAAACTTAATGGCTTTCTCGATTTGAACATTATCTTCAGGGCTATATTCATTCATACTCAATATTCACAAATTATTCATTTTTATTTTCCTTTTCGTTCTTAAGGCTATTTAAGCATGCTTTCTAATGACAAAAGTCCTGGTCCAAAGTTTGAAATAGTATTTAAAAGCAATGTTAGCTTGACACACCAGGGCTGGATTTTTGTTCAGTTTCTGTCTTCTAAATAAACCAGGAGAACGTTTCTGGTGGCTTCACTTATTAACGGCTTTCTTCCCCTTACTAATTCCCGAACATAATTGGTTACCGGCTCGTTTATTTCTCTCTTATATTCCCTCACGAATTCACCCAAATATTTTCCTTGCCGAAGAATTCTCTGATGAAAAGGGGGCAACAAAAATCGGCTTGAGAAACAAGATTGGACAAGGCTATTTTTATCAACAATTGAAGCGCAACAAAACATTTCGTACTTTCCTTCTTTATTAAGATAATATCCTACTTCTATCCCCAAACCAAAATCCGCTTCCGGAGTTTGCCTCAGGGCCTCTTTGGCTCTGTTAATCGCTCCTTTCTTGGTTTCCGCTTCGCAAAGAGGCTGTTCGGAAACGCCGCTTTTCACCTCTTTGGGGATAACCTCTGCCTTAATGCCAATTTCGGCCAAAACTTCCCAAAGATAGCCGACTTTTTGCGAAGAGGCGCTCCCAAGAGCAATTCTCAACTTTTGCCCATTTTCTTCCATAAACTAATTTTAACATCATATATGGCCAAGATGA
>JAKJEU010000260.1 GCA_022705265.1 Pseudomonadota bacterium
TACCGATTTTCCGAAAAAAAAGCTTTGGAATTTTTAAAAAACCATCTTGAATGGGTGAAATCAAAAATAATTAACGGCTTTGATAAGAAATCTTTTAAAGCTGGCGATATCGTTTCCATCGTTGGAATTGAACGAACAATTGTTTTAAAAGAAGCGGTCAGAAGATTTAATGAAATAAACGACAACGAAATCGTTATTTACGGAAACGAGGACAAAATTCATAACGAAATTATAAAAATTGCAAAATCGGAATTTATCAAATATTCGTATAAAAAAGCTTTGGAATTTGCGAAAATATTGGGTGTGAATTTCAACCAAATCACCATCAAAAAAATGAAATCAAGGCTTGGAAGTTGTTCGTCAAAAAAGAATGTAAACCTTAACCTTAAACTTGCTTTTGCCCCTCTTTTCGTATCCGATATGGTGATTGCTCATGAAATTTGCCATCTTAAACACATGAATCATGGCAAAGATTTTAAGAACGAATTACAACGACTTTACCCTTTGACCGATGAGGCAGAAGTTTGGTTAAAAAACAATGGTAAAAGTCTTAATTTGATAAATTTGTAATTGAGATATTTTTACCAAAGCAATATAATTTAAGGTTGAGAAAAACAAAATTAGTAAAAGGTAATAAATATAATGCAAAAAAATCACGAATATTTTATGGGTGAAGCCATCAAATTAAGCAAGAAAAATGTAACTTCTGGTCATGGCGGTCCTTTTGGTGCAGTGATTGTAAGAAATGGTGAAATAATTGGAAAATCACAAAATAAAGTATTAAAAAACAACGATCCTACTGCTCATGGTGAGGTTTCTGCGATTCGTGATGCTTGTAAAAAACTTAAAACTTATGATTTATCTGGCTCTGTGATTTATACAAGTTGTGAACCTTGCCCTATGTGCTTGATGTCTTTGATGTGGGCGAATGTTGAAACGATTTATTTTGCTGCTACTCGTGCTGATGCTGGCAATATCGGGTTTAGAGACGATGCCATGTACAATCTTTTGAAATCTGATGTTAATTCTGGAATTCACATGGAAAACATGAACAAAAAGGCGGTCAAAGTTATGCAACTTTGGAAAGAAAAAATGGATAAAATGTATTAAGAGGTAAAATTTTTGAAAAAGTGGGTTGTTTTATTATTAATATTTACGCTTAACGGTTGCTTTTATACAAAAAGTTACACCGAATATAACGAACAATTATATTATACGGGCGGATATTATATGAACAACCCAAATTATTATAATGGGCCTTATTATCCACCTGTTTACAACGCTCCTCCTCCGCAAGTTTTCTTCCGTTACGAAGTTTTTAGGGACGAGACTTTATACCCCACCATAAATTATTATGATTACAGAGATTGCAACGATTGCAAACGCCCTCGCCATAATAAACACCGAAAAAAACGCTAAATTTTCTTGGTTAAGACATATTCCACAACATCAGGTGGGCAATCTTTTATCGTGGCGACCAATTCAAAACCCAATTTTTCGTAAAAAGGACGAGCTTGGAATTCCCATGTTTCAACTCTGATAATTTTTACATCTTTTTTCAAAGCTTCCTCTTCCGCCATTTCCATTAATTTCG